>JAPLCS010000194.1 GCA_026392145.1 Fimbriimonadales bacterium
AAGGGTTCCGCTAGGAGCAATAGTTGCAGCCTCGGATTTTGGAGAACCGTATCCACTGCAGCCGATAACCACGCCTTGGCCACGTTTTGTGAGTTCTTTGGCAATCCACGCCACGGTTGGGGTTTTGCCATTACCGCCGGATGAAAAATTTCCTATGCAAATAATTGGTGTGTGAGGCTTCTCTGCCTTTTTGATTCCGATTATATATATGAAAAGATAGGTTTGCCATCCGGCTGTGTACAAGAGTGATAAGGGAAAGAGAGCAATTCTTCCAAGCTTAGATCGGATATCACCCCCGTACCAAATTTCCTCTATCCTCATGTTGCGACATCTTAAAGTATGTCAGGAATTAGTAATCAACTTTGCGAGGAAAGGTATTTGTTTGATTGTGGAACTCGTGATGCTTTTGTGGGTTGAGTGTCGGCACACTTCGTGCTAGCATCGAAGTGTGCCGACACTCTTCTCAAGAATCTTATCGGGAGAAATTCCGGGGGAAATCGTTTTCGAGAACGAAAAAGTTTTTGCTATTCGCGACATTAACCCCGTGGCTCCAACTCATATTTTGATTATTCCCAAAACAGAAATTGTTGGATTATCCTCCTTGCCAGCAGAAGGCGACCACTTGGCTATTCTGAATGCTGCGAAAGAAATCGCTGAACAAGAGGGACTAACTGATGGATTCCGACTGGTGATTAACGACGGAGCCGATGCTGGTCAGACTGTGCCTCATCTCCATGCTCACCTTATAGGTGGTCGTGCACTAGGCTGGCCTCCTGGCTAGTTTCTAAGTGGTTTGCCGGTCCGAAGCATGTGCTCAATGCGTGCTTTGGTTTCTGGGCGTTTACAGAGCACCAAGAACCGATCTCTCTCTAACTTAACGGCCTCATCGTATGATTCTGCTTTGACCATCATATTTTTAAGAAGGTCGCCAATCGTTTCATCGTAATCCGTCATGAGTCCTAGGGACTTTCGCTTGTTTTGAGCGTCATCAACCATTCCAAGTACCTGCCGTGGTCCAGGTAACCATTCATGGTTTGCAGATGGTTCCACTGTTAACGCGAGTTCCTTTGCACGCTGGAGTAGCAAGTCTGGGTGGAAGCAAATGACGGTGTCGGGCCGAGCAATACCTGTTGCAGTGAGTTCAACGGCATTAGAGCCTGTCTTACCTTCGGTGAGGTGCATGATCATTTCTGCCAACTGAGTTGCTCCACATTGAGACCAAAGTCGGGTGACCACAGTCCCTCGTCCTCCTGGGATGAGACCGACTCTTGATTCTGGAAGTCCAATCAGGGCATCTGAAAGTGAGATTACTTTGGGGCAAGATATTGCGAGCTCTAGCCCTCCACCAAGGGCGTATCCGTGCAGGGCTGCAACAATTTTGGTCTTTTCTAGCTTCTCGCCCAGCGTTTGCAGTCTGATGAGTGCATTGTCTATTCCGTCCCAATCTTCTCTGTTAATTGCATCTAGAAAGAAATTGAGATCAAAACCCACAGAGAACGCTTTGCCTGGTTGTGAAAGAACGTATCTGCCATCGGGTTTTTCGTCTAGCAAAGCGTGGAAATCTTCGACTACTTGTGGCGAAACCGAACCCAATTTGGTGGTGTATTCAATATTGGTTACACCGTTACCGAGATCACGAAGTATCAGGGAACCGCGTTCTTCTAAAATTGGGTAGTCAGCATGATGACGGTACTGAGGTTCATTGGGCAGGGGCTCCAATCCTGACTCGTCTGCCTTGAGTTGTAATCCAGCTGTATAGAAAGTCTTGGGTTGACCAAGGATGAGTTCTGAACCGATTTGATCAATCATTTGGAACGGTCCCATTTCCCATCCGAACCCCCATTGCATTACTCGATCAAAGTCGCTTACTGAATGTGCAATTTCTTGTTTTAGATAGTCCGCATAGCGAAGCATTGGGACTAGGTAGAGCCTGAGAAATTCACCAATTTCGGTTTTAGATTCGAAGACCGTTCGAATTCTTTCTCCCATCGGACGCTTTATGTTTTCTTCGATGAGCGCTAAGTCTGGTTCTATTCTTTCTCGATATGCATAGGTTTGCAAGTCTAAGGTAAAGAAATCCCGCCCAACTCTATCGTAGTACCCTCGGCCTGCTTTGTCGCCAATGTTGCCATTAGCGATTAAGTGAGAAACGGACTTAGGAATTTCGAGAGCTTTGACGAATGGATCATTGGGGCATCGCTCCAATTGATTCTTGGCAATTGCTTGCATGATGTCAAGACCGACAATATCGTTCAGTCGGAACGATGCGGAGCGTGGTCTGCCAAGGAATGGACCTGTGATTCCATCGACTAATTCAAGTGAAAGCTGGAGTTTTTCGGTGACGTGGATGGCGTGAAACATCGCCCACATTCCGTACCGATTAGCAATGAAGCCTGGCGTATCTTTGGCGGGAACTACTCGTTTAGCAACTCTATCTTCAAAAAAGTGGGAGATTATCGGAATAAGTTTTGGGTCAGTCTGAGGTGTATCGATGAGTTCAACAAGTTTCAGATAACGTGGCGGGTTGAAAAAGTGAGTGCCTAGGAATCTTTGCTGGAACGATTGTGATCTTCCAAGCGCGAGAAGACCGATTTCAAGTCCACTTGTATTCGATGATACAAAAGCATCGTCGGCAAGGTGTTTTTCAATTTGTTCGTAAAGATTGCGCTTAGCATCCAGATTCTCAATGATGGCTTCGCAAACCCAGTCTGCTTCGCTTACCCAGTGGATGTCATTTTTGATAGATCCGAGGCGGATTTTGTCGTGGGTTTGTTTGAGATAGAAGTGTGGTGGTCGAGCATTCTTTGCTCGTTCAAATCCTGCATGCACTGACTCTAGGGTGAGATCAAGGAGTGTTACGTCGAAACCAAGGTTTGCTAAGTGCGCCGCAATGCCACATCCCATCGTGCCGGCGCCGATAACGCAAACTTTATTTCCACTAATTAAACGCTTTTCAATCGCCGAAACATCCATAATAGAATTCACCCAAAGAATACCTACGGAGTTGGTCTCTGAATTGACAGGCAAAACGACCGAAGTTATAATGGGATTAGCAAAATATGACATTGAAACTTGAGGTGACAACCCATAGCCGGATTTAAAGGCCGAAGACCCGTCCGCCCTGAACCGGGACCAGAAATCAATGGACGGCTTCTGAAACATCGGGAACTCCGGATTGTTGGTTCAGATGGTAGCCAGCTCGGGATCTTGACTAGCCGAGAGGCTCTTGAACGAGCCAGAGACGAGGGACTTGATTTGGTCTTAATCGCTCCAAATGCTCAGCCACCGGTTGCAAAAATTACGGACTATGGCAAGCACAAATACCTCGAAGGCAAACAAGGTAAGGATAAAAAGCCCAAAGGACAAGAATTAAAGGGTATAAAGATAAGTCCGCGTATTGCAGAGCACGACATGCAATTCCTTGCGAAGAACGCCCGGCGTTTCCTTGAGCACGGAGATAAAGTGAAAGTGACCTGTCTCTTCAAAGCTCGAGAGTTGGCTCACCCTGAATTGGGTAGAGAACGGCTCAAGAAGTTTGCAGACCTGTTGGAAGATATAGGAAACGTGGAACGAGAACCTAACTTGGACGGACGCCAGATGATAATGGTGCTCATGCCCAAGCCGGGAGTGAAGAAAAAAGATGCCAAAGATCAGGACAAACAAGTCGGCAGCGAAGAGGTTTAAGATTACCGGTACAGGTAAGATCACTCGCCGTCGGTCCCACAACAATCACCAGTTCTTATGCAAGCGAAAGAGCACTCGACGTGCTCTTGAGAGCGAACCGGTACTGTTCAAAGGAGAAAACAAGCGGGTCAAGCGCCTGCTGGTGATGTAGTTTTGTTCCCCGCGCTGGGGAACTCCGACCCTTTACCACTACCGCCCTTTTGCTACTTATTGTGCAAGCTGAGGCTGGGAACTGGTGGAAAACACTAGAAGAAGGAACATATGGCAAGAATTAAACGTGGCTTAATGCGCCACAAGCGCCACAAGAAAATCATCGGTAAAGCAAAAGGCTATTTCGGACGTAAGAAGAACGTTTTCCGAAGAGCTCACGAACAGGTCATGAAATCGGGGCAGTATGCTTTCCGAGACCGAAGAGCCAAGAAGCGAGATTTCAGAAGACTCTGGATTGTTCGTATCACTGCGGCCTGTGCTGATTCTGGAATTAAGTATTCACAACTTATCCATGGATTGAACGAGCAGGGTATCCAAGTGAATCGAAAGATGCTTAGTGAACTTGCAATCGCCGATATGGACGCATTCAAAGCGATCGTCGAACAAGCTAGAAAGGGCCTCTAAGCCCTCCATTTTTTAATTAACACTCTCGTGCACAGAAGGCACGAGAGTGTTTTTTTGTGCCTTCTTATTTTTTTTGAAATTTTGTTTGAACATTCCAGAGTTCAATTTGCACTCACTTTCTGTATGATGCTACTTGTGCAAGAAAAAGCTACAAGAACTGCACGATTGGATATTGATCAGCTTGTTAGAGATCATTACAACCAGGTCTTCCAGTTCTGTTCGCTCAGGGTAGGTTATCATCACGCGGGAGATGCGGCTCAAGAGTCATTTTTGATTGCTCAGAGGTCATTATCCAAGTTTCGTGGTGAAAGCAAACCTTTAACCTGGCTGTTAGGAATCGCCCATAACGAATGCAGAAGAATGAATCGCGTTGCCAAACGTGAAGAGCCTTTGCCTGAGTTTCAAACCACTGGTTCTAGTGAAGCCAATCTCGTTGATCGACAGGTTTTACGTTTGGCACTTGCCGGACTAAGTGTTGAGCATCGGGAAGTTGTGGTAATGCATGAAATGGATGGGCTTACCTACGAAGAAATTGCCACTATTCTTTCTGTTCCCGTCGGCACGGTCAAAAGCCGACTCTATCACGCATTTTTGAATTTGCGAAAGTGCCTTCAAACCTCGATGGAGGTTCAATCATGAACGAACAACTTAAATCATTTTTAGACGGTGAGATGGATTCTGTGAATTCAATCGAATTTGAAAAACTGCTTGGTGAGACTCCAAGCCTGTTGAATGAGGCTGAAGACTTCCGGTTACTTTCGGCAACCTTGAAAACGGTTGACTTTGGAACTCCTTATGGAATGGAAGAGTTGCAAGCTAAATTGAACAGTAAACAGACGATTCAGGCATCAAACAAGTCTTTATGGAGGCGAGCATGGCTGTTTAGTGGGTCTATGGTTGGCGCGTTGCTGGTAATCGCGATTATGTTTCCAGTTTTTGCTCAATCAAAGAGTGCGGCAAAGCGGACTCAATTGCTTGCTATGCAGCGGCGTGATAAATCTTCCGCGGACTCATTAGCTATGCCTGCCTCACCTATGCCGGGAGATGCGGAAATGACAAAATCACCTTCTGCTGGAGTGGCTTCTGCAGATGCAACTGTTGAGTCGGCACCTGTGGCTGCTTCTCCGATGGTCGAAGCGAAATCAATGCCTAGTGAATCTGGAAAGGTTGAGTTTGAGCGAAACATGTCGCAATTTCAGGCTTCACCTTCTTCGACTCCGCCAGTTGTTGGTCCACCAGATACACCTGCTGGAATCTATGTTGAGAGACAAGGTGATATTCAAGTTAAAGTTGATAATTTGTTGCAAACGGTGGATTTAGTTACCGGGATCGCAAAGTCTCTTGATGGATTTATAGTCAGTTCCAATGTTTCCAGAAAAGAAGATGGGGGCGAGGCGGTGGTTGTTTTTCGAGTGCCGACCTCTAACTTTGCGACTGCAATGACAAAGCTACAGCAAACTGGGGAGGTTCTATCCCTAAACAATTCGAGTCAGGATATCACAGGAGAGACGGTCGACAATACTTCAAGAATGTTTAGCTGGGCAGATGAAGAGCAACGACTCATTGAAGAACTCAAGAAGGCAAAGGGAAATGATAAGTGGCGTATTCGAGCGGAACTCAATCAAGTTCGGGCTAATTTAGAAGCCTATAGAGCAAGCGTTAAAAGTCTTCGTGATCGAGCCAAGTACAGTACTATTACTGCCAACTTTGTGAGTGGGGATACTGGGACTGGCAATTCATCGTGGGCAAAGGACTCTCTAAAGGGAGCCACTGGAGGGCTGAGTGAAATTGGTCGAATTCTAGGTTCCATCACCATCTATGTTCTCGTGTTGAGTCCAATTTGGTTGCCATTTGTGATTGTCGGACTCATTATTCGAAGTCGTAACCGAGGGTAAAACCAAGGCCGTGAATACGGTTAGTGACTACCTTTCAACATTAGCAGAGGACCGTCGGGAAATGATCTCGGCGGTCCGTTCTGTGATTCTTCAAAACCTACCCGAGGGCTATGAGGAAGGTATTCAATACAAAATGATTGGCTACTATGTTCCTCACACTGTATATCCTGCCGGATACCATTGTGATTCAAAGGAACCTTTGCCGTTTATAGCTCTTGCTGTAACCAAATCCGGAATGTCTTTGTATGCTTTTTGTTTATATTTAGATGAAAAAGTTACACAAAAAGTTATGGAAGGGTTTTCCGAAGCGGGAAAGAAACTAGACAAAGGAAAGGGCTGTCTGAGGTTCAAGAGGCTTTCGGATATTCCTCTCAATGTTATTGGAGAGATGGTTGCAAGTATGCCTGTTGATTTGTTCATTGCAGGCTATGAACAACAAATTCCTCGGAAGAAGAAGTGAACTATACCGATTGAACAGATTCAATCGGTATAGTTTTTTTCCAATTCAGTTATAGGTTTGCTGGATTGGTTGAATTGCTCGAGAGTTGTCTGAATGTTACTTTGCTGGCATTCTTCCCGCCCCATAGTAGCGAAATGGTCGCTTTCTTGAAGTCGGAATCTTTCGCTTGATGAATATTCATGAATTGGTTCGGGTTTCGATCGGCGATTGGGAACCAACTGCTTTGGACTTGGAACATGATTCTGTGTCCCTTGCGGAAGGTATGCATCGTCTCGTTGAGATCAAACTTAACTCTCGTCGCTTCACCTGGCTTAATCGGAGTCGGCTTTTCGAATGAGTTTCTGAATTTCGCTCGGAAAATATCGCTTCGGACCATCATCTGGAAGTTCGCCATTGATTCAGACGTCGCACCTGCGGTCGTTTCTGTAGAATCGGTTGGGTACTCATCAATAACTTTGACTACCAAGTCACAGTCAGTCCCCGTCGTTTTAATCCACAAATCGGCGGAAATCTTTCCTACAATTTGGACATCCGTTTTGAGAGGTTCAGAACGATATGTGAGCACATCGTTTCGCTTAGAAGCAAATAGTTGATTGTGAATAAGCCAATCGCCAGGAGCCCGCTTTGAGTTTATGTAGTCCTCTAAGTATGGCGTTGGATTGGTTGGATCACTGATGTAGCTATTGGCTCCACCTGTATTACCGAAGTCACTTCTAAATGAGACCCGCTTTCCATTATCGTCGGAGAAAAATGCATTGAGCTCCTTGAGACCTTTGGGCGGCCATTCAGAGAATTGGTGCCACTTGTTCACTCCGGTCTCGAAGATGTTTGCCTCAGCAGGAGCCGGGATATTCTTGTTATTGAGATACTTTTCGAAGAATGGAAATTCAATTTTTTCTCGGAAGTATTCGGCAGTGTTGACGCCAAACTTCACTTGACCAAGTGATGCACCGGTTCCGCCTGCAAATCCACCGTGGAGCCAAGGCCCCATCACAATGAAATTGTCAGTTTTGTTCTGTTTTTCTCCAGCTTGGTAGAGGTTGAGCGCGCCCCATAAGTCTTCTTTGTCAAAGAAACCGCCGACTGTCAGCACCGCACATTTGACGTTTTTGAAGTTTCTAGGCAGTGATCTATCTTTCCAATACTGGTCATAGGTGTCATGAGCCAGGACTTCATTGTTCCAATAAGGGATGAGTCCTTTATAGTGCATCTTATCGAAATTTGGCAATGCTCCTGTATCAAGGTAGAACTGGTATGCCGATTTTCCAGCTCGGTCAATGACAGGTCGCTCTCCGCCCCTCGGAACATCAAAACCCGAGCAAAAATCAAATGTCTCTTGGAGGAATAGTGCACCGTTATGATGGACATCATCACCTAGGAACCAATCGCTCACTGGTGCACCAGGTGAAACGGCTTTCAACGCTGGGTGATTGTTAACGGCTCCGATTCCAGCATAGAATCCCGGGTAAGAAATTCCCCAAAGCCCGATGTTTCCGTTGTTATGGGGGACATTTTTCACCAGGTAATCGACTGTGTCGTAGGTGTCGGTGGTCTCGTCAATCTTTTCGTTTCCTTTCCGCATGGGACGGACGTTCACAAAGTCGCCGTCGCTCTTACCTTTGCCACGCACGTCTTGATAGACAAAAATATAGTTTGCATTTACTAGCTGAGGAGTGCTTCTACGAGGGCCTGTGCTTGGTCCCCCCGCCCCGTAGCAGGTGCGTTCCATGAGCATCGGAGAATTACCTTTGAGTGTCTTGGGTACCCATGCGATGGTGTAGAGCTTTACTCCGTCTCTCATGGGAATGTTGTATTCAAAGTAATCGTATTGGTCCCGAATGTTGGGGCGTTGGACCGCCATGGTAGCGATACCAAAGTGAGTGGTGGCAAGTAGAGTAGCAAACACGAATTCATCTTACGAGAATTGGTCAGGAAAATAAAAGTGAATGACCGATTTGGAGTAACTTATTCTCACTGTAGAGATGCGCATGCGGAATCCGTTCAAGTTCTCACGACCCCAAGGCCCTGGATTTGGAATCAATAAGTCCTACTACATCTCTGTGCTGGCTGGGGTAGCGACTTTGCCTCCCATAGCAAAGATTGTTAATCCTAAAGGGAGCGGGGGTGCTCTGGAGGGATTTGGAGTGCCGCTCGTCGAGGGTACTGAAAAGGAACTCCTCGAGACCCCGATGTCGCGAGGTCAATATGCACTCGCCACATTGGATCGTAAAACGGTGCTCCGTTTGCGAGTAATGAATGCAGATGAAGCTGGATTTTCGCCGGAGGCAATTGCCAGGTCTGGACTAGCCAATCGATTGCAGCCTGAGTTGTTAGCTCGTTTAAGGTCAATGTGGCATCTCTGCCAGTTCACATTCGAAAGCCACGACCCAGAGGTTTATTCTTCTTTAGATTTTGTTTTAGCCTGTGCTCAACGCTTAGGGAATATGACTGAGGGGGTTATAGCCGACCCGATTTCAGAGCAATATTTGTTACCTAGCGAAGTATTTCAGCTACCACGAGTGGACGCCAAAGTAGACGCAAGAGAGCATGTGACTGTGCATTTTCGGCAAGATTCCACTCAACCAGAATCTGGGATGTGGCACGCCTATACACGCGGCCTTTTCAAATTTGTGCAACCTGAATTTGAGTTGTTAGGTGTTGACTCTGCCGACCAAAAGCGAGTAGCTCAATTTCTGCTAGGGGCTGCGCAGGGTGTATTGATGGGGCATTTGGTTTCTAACGGTTCGCAAATTGGACCTTTTGAAGCAAGGTTAGGTGGGCTGAATCGAGGTCTTTGGGAGGGTATTCCTGTGATGGAATTGCTTCCACCCACAAAATCAAAAGTTGCTGAATTGATCTTTTAAGAATCGGATCTGTACTTTCTGGGCTTAGTTGTAGTCAGGATTCTTTTTACACAAGGCCAAGAAATCGCAATCGGTGCAAAGTGGTTTCACTTTAGGTACCACGTCTTCAATGCTTGTGCTGAGGATTTGATTTCCGAGTATTAGAATGTCTTGCTCCAATTGGTCTATTTCTTGTCTTGAGAGGGCTGCTGAGCCCGTGGAGTTTGACCGCAGAGCGTGGATGGTGGCTCGGTATGGTTTATCAGGGAACGTCCGCGCGATTAGAAGCTGATAAATTGCCATCGCAAGGTCGGTTTCCACCTCAGAATCAGTGATAGTTGACCTTCCTGATTTGTAGTCAATGATTTCCAGCGTGCCATCTTCGTGCTCATCAATTCGGTCTATACGTCCTACTAAATCAAAGTCGCCCATATTGTAT
>JAPLCS010000177.1 GCA_026392145.1 Fimbriimonadales bacterium
GCGAGACACCCAGATTTCTCTCTAAAATGAACCCAAATTGTGGAAAAACAAAGATATCGACTTTCCACAAAGTGTGAGGCAGCATCCGCAATGATTTCAATCATTCATAGGCGTCATAACCAACCGCCACTCAAATCAGCCTTCACTCTCGTCGAACTACTGATCGTCATTATTATCGTGGCAATCCTCGCCGCTATCGCCATCCCCAAAATGAGAGATGGCTGGGAACGCGCCGAAGAGTCAAGACTCAAAGCCCTTCTCAAACTCAGACGAGAAGCCGTCGAACGATTTCGTCAAGACACTGGCGTTTTTCCAGCCGCTCTGGGCGACATCTTAGTCAAAAATGCTCCAACAAGTGGCCTAGATAGTAACGGCAATACAAAGCCAATTCCTCCTGGTTCATTTCAAGGTCCCTATCTCTACAACACTGACTCTACAGCGCTCCGACCTCCAAAGTACCGAGGTAGGAACGCAACTTATTTCACCACCTCCCCCAGAGTCGGTCAACTTCAATACGAATTTACAATCATCGATTCGGAAGGCAAACCCATGAACACGTGGTAACGAAGTTCATTTCCGGAAGTAAGAAAATATTCGCGATTGAGGATTCAAAATTCCAGTTCATTGTGCGAAACTGGAATCCATGGTTAAGAAAGGCGTTATTTGGCTAGCGGTACTCGCTCCAATGCTCGTTCAAGCTCAAGATATCAAATCCTACGATAAGAAAGCAGAACGAGAAAAGTTCCACGCGGTTCCCGTTCGAGGAAGCTCTGCAGCCGAAAGAGAAGCGGCATTCCAAAACCGAATGAAACCCGAAGCCGAATCCTTCTTCGGTGGAGTCCTCTGGCGAAACGTCGGCCCCGAACAGCAAAGCGGACGAGTTCTGACCATCCACTCCCCCGAAAAGAATCCAAACGATGTCTACGTCGCCTTCGCAACGGGTGGCCTCTACCGAACCTCCGACGACGGTCAATCATGGACCTCTCTGTTCGACAACCAATCCGCATTCAGCATCGGCGACTTTGATATCACCGCCGATGGCAAAACCATCTACCTCGGCACCGGCGAAGCAAACAACCAAAGAACCAGCTACTCCGGAACCGGAATGTTCAAATCAACCGACTCCGGCAAAACCTGGACCAACATCGGACTTCCCGAAAGCCATCACATCGCCAAGGTGACGATTGATCCAAAGAATGAGAACATCGTATGGGTCGCCGTCATCGGTCACCTCTATTCTCAGAACGAAGAACGAGGTCTCTACAAAACCACCGACGGTGGCAAAACCTGGTCACAAGTACTGAAAAAGGACCAATTCACCGGCTGTATCGATTTCGCCCTCAATCCAAAGAACTCTAAAGTTGGACTCGCTGCCATGTACCAACGAGACCGCAGAGCTTGGAACTTCCTCGAATCAGGACCCGGTAGCGAAGTCATGCGCACCGAAGACGGCGGAAACACCTGGAAATCCGTCCCCGGTCTCCCCAAAGGCGATGTCTGCGGTCGAGTCGGTTTGGCATGGGCTCCGTCAGATGAAAAGGTCGTCTACGCTCTTATAGAAAATCCTGGCAAGAACGAAGAATGGGCGGATGAAGACGAACGGGTTCCATCAGGCAGACTTACTCCAAGACGATTCAGCACCCTCACCGAAGAACAGTTCCTCAACGCCGACAAAGAAACGCTTAAATCCTTCTGGAACGCCAACGGTCCCAAAGACCTGAA
>JAPLCS010000088.1 GCA_026392145.1 Fimbriimonadales bacterium
GAATGGCTGTAATGTTGGCAGGAGTACGGCCAATCATTTCACGCGCATCATTTCCTACCGCCAAGACCTTACCGTTATTGGAATTTACAGCAACAACGGTAGGCTCCGATAACACGATTCCTTTCCCACGCCGATAAACCAATAGGTTAGCGGTGCCGAGGTCAATACCTATCTGGGGAACGAATCTCAAAGTAACCTCAGCGTACCTTGACTAGCTCCGATTCTGTGACACGTTGAACGTCTGCCCCTAATGCATTAAGAGTCGATTCGATGGCTTCATATCCCCGGTCAATAAAGTGAATGTTTCTCACGTGCGTTTCACCTTCGGCAACGAGTCCCGCAAGGCACAATGCTGCACCCGCACGAAGATCGCTTGCGTAGACCGTGGCACCTCTTAGTGACTCAACACCTTGAATCACAGCAGAACCAGATTCTTGTCGGATCTGAGCGCCCATCCGGTTGAGTTCCATAATGTGACCCGTTCGGCTTTCGTAAATAGTTTCTTCAATAATTGAAGTGCCTTCAGCCACGCAAAGTGTTGCCGCCATTGGTTGTTGCATATCCGTGGGGAATCCAGGGTGAGGCATTGTCGTAACGTTTACACCATTCAATCGGCTTGGCGCACCAATTCGCACCCAATCTACGCCCTCGTCAACAAAGGCTCCCGCTTCACGCATCTTGTTCACTAGCGCGGTCTGATCTTCCGGAAGAATATTCCGAATCGTAACGTCACCACCAGTGATTGCACCGGCAAGTAAGAATGTTCCCGCCTGAATTCGATCGGCTGGAATCTTATAATCCCCACCTCCCAAGCTACGCTTTCCAATAATCGTAATCTTTGGCGTTCCAGCACCTTCAATGCTCGCACCAATTCGGTTCAAAAAGTCGGCAAGCGCGGTAATTTCAGGTTCCATCGCCGCATTGTTGATAATGGTGGTACCTTCAGCTCTTGCCGCCGTGCTCATAATGTGCTGAGTTGCCCCCGCACTTGGCTTATCAAGATAAACTTCAGTACCTTTCAACTTCTTCTGAGTTGCCGTATAGATACCTCCATCAAGAGTGATCTTTGCTCCAAGCAAGTGAAGTCCCTTGAGGTGAAGATCAACAGGTCGAGCACCAATCTTACAACCTCCTGGTGCGGGCATCTTCAAAGTTCCAAGTCGAGCGACCAAAGGGCCAATCATGTAGAACGAAGTTCGAATGGCTCGAACCATTTCCTCATCGGGTTCGCCTGCAACCAAATTCGAGCAATCTACAAGCACATCTGTGCCCATCCATTCAACTTTTGCTCCAAAAATTTCGAGGAGCTTGGTTTTAATGCGCGTATCGCTGATGTTCGGCACATTTCTCAACAGCACTGGCTCCTCCGCCAAAACTATTGAAGACAAAACTGCGAGAGCAATATTCTTACTTCCTGAAACCTCAATCTCGCCAACTAATTTTCGCCCACCGCGAATTAATAATGAATCCATTTGCATCGGTTTTCCCATCCTTGGTTACCCAAAATCCTGCATGAAAGTATACACGCTAATCCACGTACACTTTACACAAGAACTTAAGGTTTTTTCGTACGATTTACACCTCGTAAGATTGTAACTCGGGGAAGTAAGGAAGGAAATCACGCCACTCATCCCTGCCCTGTGCTTTCAGGTACGTGGGGAGAGACAAATAGGGGATAAAACTCGGCCGTCGTGGCTTCTTCATCAATCTCATATTTGCCTGTTGGGGAGTCTTATCCGCCTTCTTCAAGTTACATTTCCTACAGCATGCCACCAGATTGTCCCAGGTATGTGGACCGCCCGCCCATCTCGGAACAACATGGTCAATGGTCATGTCCTTGGTTTTACAAGAACAATACTGACAAGTGAACTGATCACGAGCCAAAACGGCGTGCCGAGAAAGCCGTAATTGCGGAAGCGGTCGGCGAACCATGTATTTCATGCGAACCACTGCAGGTGATTCCAATTCACCGCCAGCAGTGTATATGGGGTCATCTCGATGTACCAAAACATCCGCCTTGCCGAGAATCAAAAGCGAAATTGCTCTTCGTGCATTGCACACATTCAACGGCTCGTAGTTACTGTTCAAAACTAACACATCATGAACTGCCATCTTGATTCGATTACCCTTACTGTTTGGACGAATCAAAAACCCAAATGACGCAGTTTTTACAAGAAATTAACGAATTCCTATTGCACGCGGAATGGATGATTCGCAACGGCTGCATTCCCCTTACCATCCAGAACTTTCACGTATAACCGATAACTTCCCGTAAAATTAGGAAACTTCAATTCACACTTGTTGCCACCAACAACATCCCAAGGCCCCGAAATGAGTTTTGGCTTGTCTTCGCCTTGACCATCGAAC
>JAPLCS010000019.1 GCA_026392145.1 Fimbriimonadales bacterium
CGTGTCAACGTTTGGCTGGTTCACCGGCTCTGAATCTCTGCGCCTATCTTGTCCTTTGTGTTTGTTACGTGGGCTCAGGTTTCGCTCAGATCGATTTCGCTCAATTCGGTGATTACCTGCGACAGGTCGTTTGATTTGATGCTGGGTATGCGCTGAATCGGGGATGATTTGACCAATCAATTTTTCGATGTCTCTTACTTCTTTCCACTGTGCGGGCAAAGTAAATGTGATTGCAGTTCCTTCGGCACCTGCTCGGGCGGTTCGACCGATTCTGTGAACATAGTCTTCGGCATGTTCAGGGATATCGAAGTTGATGACAAGCGAGATGTCCTTGACGTCAATGCCTCGTGCCGCAATGTCAGTTGCAACAAGGATGCGATATCGACCGTTTCTAAATCCTTCGAGTGCCTCTCGTCTTTGTGCGAGTGTGCGATCGGAATGGATTTCAGCGGAGTAGTGGCCGTAGTCTCGAGCAAATTTTGCGACTTTGCGTGCGCCGTGACGTGTTCTGGTGAAAATGAGGATGGAACCTTTGTGCTCGTAAAGCAGCTCTTTAAGGATCTCATGCTTTTGCTCGTGTTCGGCACAGATGATTTCTTGCTGAACTCGCTCGGCGGTTGTTCCTTGGGGAGCAATCTCGATTCGAGCCGGGTTGATCATGTGCCGGTTTGCAATGTCTTCCACTTCTGGTGAAAGGGTTGCTGAAAAGAGCAGTGTTTGCTTGTCTTCAGGGCACTGATCGAGAATTCTCCGAATTGCGGGAGCAAAACCGATGTCTAGCATTCTATCTGCTTCATCTAGTACGACGATGGCAATGTTTTTCAGGGTTGCGGTTCTTCGTTCGAGGTGATCAATGAGACGTCCCGGAGTTGCCACAATGATTGGTGGCTTCTTTCGGAGCCAGCCCACTTGGCGGTCCATGGCGGCTCCACCGATGAGGAGTGCTGTCCTCATTCCGAGCTTTTTGAATTGAAGTTCGATTTGCTCTGCCAACTCACGAGTGGGTGCGAGGATGATCGATTGTTCGCCTGGCTTTAGTCTTTCTATGATTGGGAGTGCGAATGCAATGGTTTTACCAGTGCCGGTTTGAGCAATTCCAAAGAGGTCTCTACCTTCCAAGCCAATAGGGATTGCAGTTGCCTGGATTGGGGTTGGGGTTACCATGCCAAGGTCGGCAAGGGTGTCAAGGGTCCGAGGGGACAAGTCGAGCACATCAAAAGTTGACGCTAGTGTAGCGGTGTTCATTAATTGTATTTGGTTGTCGGGGCAGAATGAGAATTTCAGACGCGCAGTTCTTTGTTGCGACAGAGTCTGAAATAGAGACGGCCAGGTTATGTTTTGGGCGTCCTATCGAATAAGCGTTCCAGTCCAACTGGTAACGAATTCCCGCAACGCGGGGAGCCCCTAAAGGAGTCAACTTTCATCGCTTTCTAGCCATAAAATTGACAACATCTGTATGATACCCTATCATTTCAGGCTCAAATTGGGAGGTCTTTGACTTCAGCGGGATTTACTGGCAGTTTAGCAGTAGGAATCTGTCAAACTAGTAGGTTCAAATGAGTAGTCAATTAGGAATCCCATCACGCGAAGAAAACTATTCGGATTGGTATAACGAATTAGTTCTCAAATCTGATCTTGCTGATCATTCTGCTGTTCGTGGATGCATGGTAATCAAACCTCATGGCTATGCGCTTTGGGAGAATATGCAGCGCGCTTTGGACGATATGTTTAAAGAGACTGGCCATGTCAATGCGTATTTTCCTCTTTTGATCCCTAAGTCGTTTTTTGATAAAGAGGCGGAGCACGTTGATGGATTCGCAAAAGAATGTGTTGTGGTTACTCACCACCGGTTGAAGCAGGGGCCAAACGGACTCATGCCTGACCCGGAAGCTGAGCTTGAAGAACCTTTAGTGGTGCGACCTACGAGCGAAACCATTATTTGGAATACCTATAAGAAGTGGATTCAGAGCTATCGTGACCTTCCGATTCTTGTCAATCAGTGGGCAAATGTAATGCGTTGGGAAATGAGGACTCGGATGTTCTTGAGAACGTCTGAGTTTTTATGGCAGGAAGGGCATACCGCTCATGCAACTTACGAAGAAGCTGAACAAGAGAGCTTGACGATTCTCCACGAGTGCTACGGGAAGTTTGCTGAGGAGTGGATGGCGGTTCCTGTGCTCAAG
>JAPLCS010000042.1 GCA_026392145.1 Fimbriimonadales bacterium
GTATAGCCTTGGACCAAATCTGAGAGGGTGTAGCTTGACCGTCCTGATTGGAGCACATATCCTGCCACCAAAGAATCAAAGCGAATTGATTGGTCAAAGACCTTTGCTGCTTTGTAAATGGGCTTGGAGTCATGCAAGACAGCTTGACTTGGAAAAGTTTGGAATAGTCTTATCGCATCTGCTTTTGATGCAACAAGTACTTCATGACCTACTCCAATATATGCAATTTCTGGAGAGTCATCGAATAGATCACTGGCCTGTGTCTTTTCAAAAACTACTGAGTAGGGCTGACTGTTGACTGAACTCTTGAGCATAAGAAACGAGCTAACGTCCCGTTTAGTAAATTCGATTTTTTCAACTTTAACTTCAGCATTTGCATGCATGCCGTGCTCAAATCCCTGTACGTACGGGCCCAGTACCCGGTCACACGCTCTAGCATTGGATTTAAGTTCGAATGACTCTAGGAACGCCTTCGCGGCAGCAAGCTGATCTTGAGTTAGGATGAATGGTTGGAAGTCATACTCAACGGGAACATTGCGGTCAATGGTGGCGAGCCACTTGGACAACTTCATTTGTGGTTCGTTGCCAACAATGCGCTTGCGATATTTCTCTGGTATCGAATCAATGTTCTCCAGAATCGCCTCAATGCTAGGGTAGAGATTGAGGAGTTCGGCTGCTCCCTTGTCTCCAATTCCTGGGACACCTGGAATATTGTCACTTGTGTCTCCTTTGATGGCTTTGAAATCAGGAACTTGACTTGGGTCTACACCTACTTTTTCACGCACCGCAGCATTATCGTAGGTGAACGTTTCGGTGATCCCTTGCTTTGGTGTGAGCACCGATACCCAATCATCAACAAGTTGCAGTGAATCTAGGTCACCAGTCACAATGGTGGTCTTGTACTCTGCTTTTTCTGCTCGTAGACTAATCGTTCCAACAATGTCATCGGCCTCATAACCAATCAGTTCAAGTTGAGGGATTCCCAGAGCTCGGATTAGATTCCTGGCTTCATCAAGCTGAACGATGAGTTCAGGGGCGGTTTCTTTTCGAGTGCCTTTGTACTCCGCAAATTCAGCATGCCTAAAGGTTTTTCCGTGAGCATCCAGAGCCACAACCATAGCGTCGGGGCGTATTTTTTCCAGAATTGCGAACAGCATTTGAGTGAAGCCATATAGGGCATTGGTCGGTCTCCCATCACTCGTGCTAAGGTATCTCGTGGCAAAAAAGGCCCGGTAGAGGAGTGCATACCCGTCAATGATAATCAGTCGTTTCTCTGCCACGGCGATAGTTTATCCTCATTGAAAATTGAACCTAAGGCTCTTAATCATGCTAACGATTCTTGGTATAATCTCGTAACGGCGACGGAGATGCACTTCTTGTAGCTCTCTGACGAACCGTTCGGGAACTCATTTTATGGTTTATCGACCGCTTCGGTATGAGCAAGTAATGCAAGTTGCAGACGCTTTTGAAGTCCGTGCCCGGCGCATGTTTGGCGGTATGGGTATCTATACAAGCGAAAAAATGTTCGCTTTTCTGATGGATAACGACGTTGCATTGAAATTGAATTCAGAGGATTACGCCGAAGCAATGAAGTTGCCTGGAGCGAGTGAAATCCGCCCCGAAGCTGGCTCTGATCCTTTGAAAGAATATGTTAAGATGCCCAAGGCTGTTCTGGATGATGTACAAGAGTTTACAAAGTGGGTTGAGCGAAGCGCAGAATACGTTAGAAATCGCGCCGCTCGGCTGGCGTAGAAGCGTATAGTCGTACACTACTTGCCATGAAGTTCCCATCACTCCTCTGTTGTCTTGTTTTGGCAACGGCAGTAGGAGCCGATGTTAAGATTTCCTCGGCTGCAGCAAATCCACGAATAAAGGTGGCTCGTGCGACTTCCGATTTTCGGGTCCTTCTGGTACCCCTTGACTCTCGACCAGCTGCTGGCCAATTTGCTCAGATGATAGGCAAAATTGATGGCGTAGAAGTTGAGA
>JAPLCS010000179.1 GCA_026392145.1 Fimbriimonadales bacterium
AAAGGCATTGGGGTTGATAGGTTCAGGCGTTGTATTTTGAACAGGTTGACTACTAATGACTCGATTCACAGGCGACTTGCTTCCGCTCTGCGAGGCTTCATGGGATGGCAAGTTTTGAGGATTCGGTTCCATAGCAAAGTTAACAGGTCAATCAGTTCCAATAATAGAAGATTACACTCTATAAATCGGTGAAAAATTCCCAATTCATAACTTCCTACTCACCAAGCAGCGAACTGTTTCCCACAGAAATTCATTGTAATGGAGATTCCGTGCTATCTTTCTCATACTTTGCATTTATTTCGCTGTCATTCTCGCGTAACCCTAACTAAATTCACACTTGCTTCACTAACTCTATTCATGCTCACAACAGCGACCTTCGCCGCTGATATCGTATTTATTGAGGGCGAAGCCAGAACTATTCCACCCTCACAACGAACTCCGGCAAGACGTGACCCCGTTGAATATGCACTTTTAACTGGCAAACCACTCGAAGGAGCCGAATGGAAAACAGTCAAGTCAGATGCAAACGGAAATTTTAGTGGTCCATTTACTACCAGTGGCTATGCCCAGTTCAAAGTAACCCTTGATAACCCCAAAATCATGTTTCTCGAGGCAAGTGGAAATTCAATGGCGTATGTAAACGGCGAGCCACATGGTGGGGATATTTATCTTTTCGGATACGTTAGCATCCCTGTCAGCCTGAAAAAAGGGGAAAATCATTTCCTTTTTGCGCTTGGGCGTGGTCAGTTTAGAGCACGACTTGTGGATATTCCAAAACCTGTTAGCTTAGATCTTAGAGATAGCACCCTGCCAGATGTAATTATCGGCGAAAAGAAAGACGGATTAGCTGCGGTGGTGGTGCGAAACGCTACCGAGACTATGCTTGATGGGCTCTCCATTCAATCCGGCAAGTTTAAGACCAGGATCGGACGCCTTCTACCTCTCACGACTCGAAAGGTTGGATTCCAGATTCCTCTCAATACCGATGGAAAGGTATCCATAAAGTTGCTTCAAAACGGCAAACCCATAGACGAAGCCAACTTTACCCTTCGAATCAAACAACCAAATCAGACACATAAAATCACGTTTCGATCAAAAATTGATGGAAGCGTGCAGTACTACGCGGTCGTACCTTCCACCTCACCAGGTTCAGGACAAGCGATGTTTTTGAGTTTGCACGGAGCCAGCGTTGAAGGCATTGGCCAGGCTGAATCTTATTCTCCTAAATCATGGGGAACCATTGTGTGTCCTACAAATCGCCGACCGTACGGGTTCAACTGGGAAGACCAAGGCAGACTCGATGCGCTTGAAGTTTTTGAACTTGCCAAACAAAAATACAAGCCTGATCCACGACAACTTTATCTCACCGGCCACTCAATGGGAGGACATGGCACCTGGCAACTTGGTGCTCACTATCCCGACCAATTTGCAGCCATCTCCCCAGCCGCGGGTTGGATAAGTTATTGGTCTTACGCTGGAGGTGCAAAATATCCAGATCCAAGTGAAACAGAGAAGATTCTCCT
>JAPLCS010000324.1 GCA_026392145.1 Fimbriimonadales bacterium
ACTTTGGCTAGTCTGCCATTCAAGAACATCTTGTTGCTGAGCATCAAGTCTTTGAACGTGCCGTTGGGTGAACCTGCCGAAGTTTGTAGGAACAGATCAAGTGAGGTTCGCAAATCATTTACGGTTTGTTCATTAAATTCGGGAAAAAGGGATTTACTTTTGTTGATATCGGGAATCTCGTCAATTTTCAACCAGAGCATTAGGAAGTCACGAAATTTTGCCCATGCTCTTGGATGATTTACCATTCTCTCGGCTTGGCGGCGAATCCCTTCTTCTGTAGCAAGGGTGCCATTGCCAGCTGCCCCGCGAAGTTCACCGTCTGGAATGGTGTCCCAAAGGGAAAGTGCCAATTCTGAAGCAATAGAATATGGGCTTCTATCCTCAGGAGTGTGATAAAGAAAACGCGGGGACTTTAGAGCGAGAATGACCACTTTCCGCACAGACAGGCTGATATCAACTCCATTAGCAAAGTGCTTGTTGACGTACTTTTCTTCTAGGTCTGGGGTGAGTGGCTGTCGAAAAGCTCGAGTCACAAAATTCTTACAGAATGATTTGATTTTTTCCACGTTGTCCGGAGCTTGTTCACTGGTTTGGGAAAGATTGAAAATGTTCTTATCGATAAAGTCTGCTGCCTCCAGTACCGCAGAGGTCACCGAATCATCCCAGCTTTTTGTCACTGAATTACCACGTTCATAACCTATACTTCGGTCATCAGCTGGAAACTTGGTTTCTACTACGTACGTCGTCCCCATTCCGCTAGGGTAGAGGTACTGGCTGGGTATGACTTCAGGGGCACCCTTTGGACGTCTCCACTTGAGCCTGAAAAAAGCTGGTTTCAGTTCGGGCTTTTTCTTGGTAGGATCGATATTTACGCCTTGTTGGGCTTTCGCAAAGTCGATATAGATGGGATAGGCTCGACCCCCGATGAGTGTTATCGTACTTTTGAATTCTGTGTCATTGCCTGATTTAACCCATGCGTCCACAAGAGGAGTTTTCCAGCCATTCACAAAAACTTTGACAGCGTGGTCCGTTTCGGCAATGAATTCGTAGTCACCAGTTTCAGGAGCGACAACGCTTCCCGACCAAATAATAGAATATTCTTTTCCATCCATTTTTTCGGGAGCCGGTCCACCGGTTCCAAAGTCAAAGTTGACCTCAGGATCCGTACGCTCAACCAACAAGTTCTCTTTCTTTTTCTCCCTGGTTTTATAAATTTGTGCCTTTAACCCACCGGCATTTCCTGAAACCACAGGATTCCATTCGTTAGTGTTGATCAAATCTGCCACTGCATTTTTGAACTGCTTAACTGTGAGTCGAGACAGTGTTAATCTGGCTGGCCGATTTCTTTCCTGAGCAAGCGGCGAATAGAATTCGTTGTGGATGAAACCTGCGACTAGCTTTGCCTCGGAAACAGGTGTTTTTTTAGCACCGGGAGGCATAGAAGTTGCAATGTATTTGGAGAGTTCCTCAATTGTAAGGTCCCCCGCAAGTGGACTTGAATACCCTGCGCCACCTTGTCCTCCAGGACCGTGACAGGGAGCACACTTCTTTGTGAAAAGGGTTTTGCCATCATTACTAGCGTTGGTAGGTGCTTTCTTTGCTTGAGGCGCGGCAAGAGCGAGAATCATCAAAAGCGATGACCCTAGACTAATTGAAAGTCGTGATTGAAGTGGTTTCATTCGCCTTTCTCTCACCAACGGCTAGGCAAATCAGAGTGTTTGAACCTATCGTTTCTATCTTACACTAGAGTTGAATTGATTCTGCTTGCTACTCAAAGTCCAAATGAGCAGTAAGTTCCACAAGTTGAGATTGTTATCCTTGCTAAACTATCGTTGTGCTAGAAGTCGCACTTAATTTTCTTACCGAAGAGGTAAAGCCTGTCGCTCATGCTTTAGATGCAGAGCCGGCGGAAATGAAGCGAATTTTTGGGCCCGAATATATCTGAAAGAGACTTCCGTTTTTTCCAAGAGGAAATAGCACGTGCATCTGGAGCTTTGGCATTTCTGCAAACTCAGCACCAAAGCGCCGTCAATATGCTGGGTAAGCATGCCAGTGCAGAGCTTAGATCACAGTATTTGCCACTCATGGATTCTCAACTTTGTGTCGGAGTTGGTTTCTCTCAACTAAGACGCTCTGGTCCACCTATTTGCAGAGCGACTAAAGTTGTAGGAGGCTATCAAATTTCGGGTCAAGTACCTTGGATAACCGGTTTTGGTTACTTTGACGAATACGTTCTCGGCGCTTCTCTTGACGATGGGTGTGCAGTCTTTGGTCTAGTTCCGTTAATGGATTGTGAAGGGCAGGTGCTTAGCCAACCTATGGAATTGACAGCAATGCAAGCAGCATGCACTGTGACTGCCGAATTGAAAAACTATTTCCTTACCGATGAGAAGGTTGCTTTTGTCAAGCCCCCTGACTGGATGCGAGCAAATGATGCATTTAATGTGACTTTGCAGGGACATTTTGCTATTGGCTGCGCGAAGGCTGGAGTTGATATTGTTCGCACTAACGCAGAAAAGAAGGGAAGCGAATTCCTTGCGAATTCAGCAGAAAGACTTTGGACCGAAATTGAATCCTGTCGTCATCAACTGGTTGAAACTCAGCAAGATTTTAAGGAAGAAACTACTCAGAAACGTCTGGAGCTCAGAGCTTGGGCAATTGAATTGATGATGAGGTGTGCTCACGCTGGAGTCGTGAGTAGTAGTGGAGCTGCTAATTACGCTGAGCATCCTGCCGGTCGGGTGCTACGCGAGGCGATTGTATTTTCTGTCAGTGCCCAGACTGGAGCCATCATGGAGTGCACTCTTAATCGACTAGTTCGATAGTATGCAGTTAAGAGACTGGCCCGCTAATCTTGCACGCCAGTCTCTTTCCTTTCTCTGAGTTACTTGATGGTTTTGAGAAGTTCTGTTACCGCTCGTTCAATTTGAAGGTCACGGTTGTTGAACCATGCGTTGGGGTCGAACCATACCAGATGATCTGGTCGTCGACCGTTGTTCTCAAGGTTCTCGCCATTGATCGCGTAGGCTCCGATAGAAGGCATTCTGATGGTGCCACCGTCCCACAGTGAAAATGCACCTGTTCCAATCACATAACCAGGAGTTCTCTCTCCAACAATGGGACCAAGTTTCAGCTTTCTGAATCCTTCAGCAATTACTTCCGCATTAGAGAATGAAAAGGTATTAACCATGAGTGCGGTTGGTAACTCAAGTGCGTCCGCCCGATAGATGTTTTCGCTGAGTTTGACTCCAAATTCACCTCGAGTAGTTCGCATAAGCCAAGGAGTTCTCACGAGAACCCCGAGCACATCTACGGCTGTCGATCCTCCGCCGTTAAATCGGCAGTCGATCACTAAGCCTTGCTTCCCCTCGCCTTGGGTTCGAATTTCTCTCAAGAAAAGGTCAAGTGAGGCTTGGTCCATGGCTGCAATGTGAACATAACCCAGTTTGCCTTCGCTGAGTTTTTCAACTCGTTCGCGAGTGGTTTTCACGTAGTCTGTATATTCAAGTGCCGTTCTTACCGCATTGGCAGATGGCTTTATTGCTACAGTGACTTGCTCTTTGCCTCGCTGAACGACTAGTGTGACTTTCTTGAGTACTGTTTTGTTCAGAAGTGCTGCAAGTGGAGTTGTACCGACTTTTTCACCATTTACGCTGAGAATCTTGTCGCCTACCATCAATTGAGACGCCGGATGATCTGCTGGGGAGTTCGGTACTACCCTCGCGACAATCGCTTCTTTCAAGTTGTTTATCGCAACTGGGTCAAGGTCTATTCCCAGGAAACCGGTTGACTCAGTGCCCGTTCCTGGATAGTCGGTTGGAGGTGCCGTTGAGCCAAGATGCGAGGAGTCGAGCTCTTCCATCATTTCTCCCATCATTCGATAGAAGTCGGTTCGATCATAGGCATAGGGAACAAGTGATTTGTATTTAGACTTCAGTCCGTTCCAATCTTTCTTGTTCATGCCTGGATCGTAGTACTGGCGATCCAGGGCCCAACTGATCTCTTCGAAAAGAGCGATTTCCTCAGCTTTTGCATCAATCATATATTGGGCGTTCATGCCGATTGGAGCTAACGCTGTGCCACCAGGTGTGAAAGTTGTCATCTGACCATTGTTGAGGACATAAAGTTTGCCATTAACGTAGTCAAGTCCTTGAATAGCAAGGCCAGTTGAAGGCAGGATTGGGGTTTCTGTGCCTGTAATTGGATTGATGCTGACGAGTCCACTTTCAGTTGTAGCGTAAATGGAACGTCCATCAGGACCAGTCGTGTAGGCTCCACATCCTTTTCTTGTCAACCGTCTTAATCGTTGATCAATGTTCTTTTCGTCAATTTTGACTTCAACGGCGGGTTTTTCTTTCTTGGCTGTGTCGTCAATTTTGTCCAGATCGTCTTCTGAGAAGGTGACGTCGGCAGGAATTAAATCAACCACAAACAGATCTCTTTCTTCAAACTCTGGTGACGTGAAGACTAGTCCACGTCCGTTCGCCAAGAACACTGGCACCCCTAAAGCACCCTTTTGTGGCTTGTGAACCATGTTTGCAACCGATGTCGATTTTCCAGTTTTTACATCAACTAAGGTCACGACAATTTTTCGACCTTGGATGAGTCCTAATGCAAGATACTTGCTGTCAGGAGACCAAGTGAACGTTGGACTTCCTGAGTCAATTGAATCTGAGAAATTACCTTTGATTAGCAACTTGGCATTCGCGCCTGAAGGTTCACAAGTCCAGATTTCTGTATCACCTTTGTGGAAGGCCAGTGTCTTTCCGTCTGGCGACAGGGATGGTGCATGGACATCCAACTTAGCATCAGAGAGAAAGTCTTTCGTCGTACCGTCTACTGTTACAGACTTGAGCTTCCGAATTCCACCTCCCATGGCGGTGTAGACCATCGTTTTAGCATCTGTCCATGCGGGAGAATAGTCCCTACCAGCGTTTGTGGTCAGTCTTCGGGTAGTGCCTCCTTTTTCAGGCAACATAAAGACATCGCCTC
This sequence comes from Fimbriimonadales bacterium, assembly GCA_026392145.1. Lineage (GTDB taxonomy): Bacteria > Armatimonadota > Fimbriimonadia > Fimbriimonadales > Fimbriimonadaceae > Fimbriimonas. The sequence continues at coordinate 4,993 of JAPLCS010000324.1, forward strand.
GAGCAGAAGCAACAATTCGTTTGCCATCTGGAGATATTGAAAATTGGCTGACCCCACCTGCCACAGTAACTTCGAGCATTGGATTGGTTCTTTCATCCGATGGAACGGTTACAATGACTTCTTTGTCTGTACCCGTCGTGGTGTCCAGCACTCTTAATGTTGATTCGAATTCGTACGCAACATATTTCCCGTCTGATGTAGCACTTGGGTATCTGCAGGTTCCATTTTTATGATTGGTGAGTGCCTTTTCGTTTTTAACTAGTCGCCATAGGTTGGGGAATCCCCCACGATTGGAAACCGCAATCACAGAGCCGTCAGCTTGAGGAATAGCAAATTGGTCGGTGAATTCGTTGTTCGTTATTCGCTTATGATTGGTTAGCGGAACGGTATTGTC
>JAPLCS010000056.1 GCA_026392145.1 Fimbriimonadales bacterium
TGGCAAGATGGGCAAGCTTTGGTACTCATGTACTGCTCAAGATCTGCCTTCACCCACTCGCTCTCAGTCTCTTCAAACCGCTTTCGGAGCGAATTAAGTACCCCTTTCCACTCAGTTTGAAACTTGCGACTGGTCCTTCCATAACTCATTTCAACGGTAATAGGCTCCGACAAGCCGTTCCATACTGCGTCCATATGTTCAGTAGAAATATCTTTGATGGGTCCCTTTGCATCAAACCCGCAAGCCCGTCCAACCGCGTCCAGCATTTCCGGCCACCAGTCTTTCACTTCCCCGCTCTTGTAAACGAAGGGCAATATTCCACCATCTCTCAACGACTTCGAATGATCTGGCGCCACAAGATCAGCATCAAATTCCGTCTTCGAACCCAATCCGGAGCAATCAGGACAAGCACCATAAGGCGAGTTGAAGGAGAACATCCTTGGCTCTAAATCGGGCATCGAATACCCACAGACCGAACACGCATACGCTTCACTGAATAGAAGATCCGACCACGCTTCACTAAACAGAAGATCCGACCACCCATCCGCTTCAATCTCCAGGTCAGCCTGCCTGTCCAACATTCCCTGAACCGAAGGAGGTGCCGTTTGACCCTCAGGCAACTGAATAGAAACGGTGACAAGCCCCGCACCCATCTTCAACGCAGCCTCAATCGAGTCTGTCAATCGCCGTTCAATCCCCTCCTTGACGACAATTCGGTCTACAACCACTTCAATCGTATGCTGCTTGTAACGATCCATCGGAATATCATCCGTGACTTCGTACATCCTGCCATCCACACGCACACGAACATAACCTGCCCGCGCAATGTCGACCAGTTCCTTTTTGTATTCTCCCTTTCTGCCACGAACCACAGGACCCAAAATCTGCAACTTAGTCCCCTCCGGCAGTGTTCTTACAATGTCAACAATCTGGTCCGTACTTTGCCGCTCAATCGGTCCATGACCGTTAATGCAATGCGGAGTCCCAACCCGGGCAAACAGAATTCTCAAATAGTCGTACGTCTCCGTAACAGTTCCCACCGTTGAACGCGGATTCTTTGAAGCACTCTTCTGATCAATCGAAATAGCTGGCGACAAACCATCAATATGGTCAACATCGGGTTTATCCATCTGACCCAAAAACTGCCGCGCATAAGCACTCAGCGACTCAACATAACGACGCTGACCCTCGGCATAAATGGTATCAAATGCAAGTGAAGACTTTCCGCTGCCCGAAAGCCCTGTCACCACCACAAGTTTGTTTCGCGGAATCTCGACCGTAATGTTTTTCAGATTATTTTCACGGGCACCTACAACAACAATTTTCTCTTGCGACATACAACAACCAGTAGACGCAAGAGTACCCCTTACATCTTCAAAATCGAATCAGATAAGAACCGAATCAAATCAGGCTTACCAACTTCAAATTTAGTGAAAACAGAAACCGCTAACTGCCTCTCAGCAAGCTTTACGTACGCCACATCGTGTCTAACCGTGCTCGTCCATCCCGCCTTTGAAAAGAACTCCGTTCCCTTCGGCAACGAGGCACCAAAATAGTTCGACTGCCCATCATCTTTATTTCCCGCCGACCGCTTAAGCAGCTCTCGCATTTCGGAGCAACGCCCTAGAGTCACCACTCTGTCATTGACAATATCAAAGATCATTCTCGCGCACGAATCGGTATTAAGCGAATTCCTAAGTTCAAAATTAGGCCCGTAGCCTTGTCTTTCCCTACCATATGGCCCCTCGTTCCAAGTTTTCTGGCTGCAATTAATATCTTTGTAACCAAGGGAATAAAGCCACTCGTTCACCGCCTGACGCTTCCTCATCCACACTTTCAAATCGCTTTCGCCAAGTGCCGGTCCACCAGTAGTCCCCGTAATGGTCTCCAAAACCAGCCCCGTAGCATCATTAACCGACTCTTTAATCATGTCCGTCATAGCTCGTTCCAGTTCAGGATTACTCTCAATCTTCCCCTTCTCCAACAGTTCCTTGGCATACGCCATGTAAAACATCTTCACCACACTCGCAGGATAAAAGAGCGATGAACCTCGGTAAGACCCGCTCTCCGTTTTCCCGCCCTTGAGTTCAATCACTGTGATAGCAAAATCATCTTCCTTCAATCCCTTAAACTGAGTGAGAGCAAGCTTAGAAATTCCAGCAAGCTTTTCGTTCAGGCTTTCAGGAGCAGAAATCGGCGAATTCATCATAGAAACCAGGGCAAAAGAAGGGAGCAAAGTAAGAGTCAAGGCAAGTGGCATACAGGTGGGTACATTTTATACCGACTTACCAAAAGTTACACCACAAGTACCATGCAACTTCGCACACTCATAAAAAACTCAACTGCTGATTTCACGGTACCAATGGTGCTCATGCACGGCTACGGCAGCGATGAACGCGATATGTATGGGCTGGCAGAGGAACTCCCAAACTACCTTGAGGTCTATTGCCTGCGAGCCCCATTACATGCAGGTCCTGGCTACGCATGGTTTGACATTCAGTGGAGCCCTGAAGGAATCACTTTCGAGCAAAATAAGCTCAATCAATCCCTCCAAATCATAGCAGACTTCGTGGCAATGCTCCCCTCATCCCCCTTAATTATCGGCGGATTCAGCCAAGGTGCCATGATGACCCTCGCGATGATGCATCACTTTCCTCAAGCATTCACTCATGCGGTCTTATTGAGCGGCAGAGGTGTTGATACGGTCACTCCACCGTTTACGGGACCGGTCTTCCATGCACACGGCCAATATGACGAGGTCATCGAACTTCCATTCGCCCACACCCTCAACCAGGCCCTCCTTCCCTTAGGAACCCAATACGAGTACCACGAATACCAAATGGGTCACACCATCTGTATGGACGAGCTCAAAGATCTCAATAGGTGGCTCAACCGCTCCTTTATCCCCAACTAAGGCCCACGCTTTAATCTTGTAGCCATAAATTCAAGAGGAAGTTAAACCGGCGAAAAGCATCATTTTCATAATCTGCGGTACCTTATCCAAGAACCATTTTCTGGGCAAATCTCAAGCAACCAGAATCAAGGGATAACAATGGCAAAAATAGGATTTGTGGGGCTAGGAGTAATGGGTGG
>JAPLCS010000341.1 GCA_026392145.1 Fimbriimonadales bacterium
GTTGATTGATGGCATTGACGTACGAGATATTCGGTTGGATGATTTGAAGCCGATTGTGGGGATGGTCACTCAGGAGACTTATCTTATTCACTCAACGATAAAAGAGAATTTGCGAATTGCCAAGCCTGAGGCCACGCAGGATGAATTGGAGGAGGCGTGTAAGTTTGCTGCTATTCATGACCATATTGCGGGGCTACCTGAAGGATATGAAACGGTGGTCGGAGAACGGGGCTACAAGCTTTCTGGCGGTGAAAAGCAGCGGCTTGCGATTGCTCGTGCAATCTTGAAGAATCCGCCGATTTTGATTCTGGACGAGGCGACTTCGGCGCTTGATACTCATTCTGAGCGGCTCATTCAGAACTCCTTGAATTCTTTGATGAAGGGGCGGACAACGTTTGCTATTGCTCACCGGCTCTCGACTATTTTGAGTGCGGACCTGATTTTGGTGGTGCAGGACGGAAAGATTGTTGAACGCGGCAAGCACGAGGAGTTATTGCAGCTTGATGGATTGTACAAAAAGTTGTATCAGGAGCAGTTTGACGCCGAGCGGATGTTGTCGAGCGGAAGCTAGTTTGTGGCTTGTGAATGCTTGTTGAATTCGGCAAGAATAATTTGTCTTGCTTTTTCTTGATCGTTGCTAAGAAGTTCGCCGTCAAGCACTTTTTCTGAGAGTAAGTCCTTGTACTTTTTGATCTGCGGGCCCGGCGGTATTCCGAGGCACTGCATGATTTCTTCCCCGTTGAGGGGTGGCTCAAAGGTTGGGGCTGCTTGGTCTGTTAGCGCTGTGGTGATTTGTTGAACGATGGTTTCTAGGTTGATGGGCTGAATGTTTGCCTTGAGGCCTCTGGAGTCAGCGTCAATTAATCTGAGTAGCAAGCTCCAGTCTTCGCCTAAGTCTCTCAGTAATCGTCGTGCGGCTGGTAGGGAGAATACATGGGCGGAAGCGAGCCTCATGTGATGCTTGACGAGCTTGGAAATTCGCTCAATCGTTGTGCTTGGGAGTCGCCATTCTTTAAGGATGGAAGTTGTCATTTCTGCCCCTACGTGTTCGTGGGTGTAGAAGTGAACGGCACCCTTTTCGCCCGGTTTCCTGGTTTTTGGTTTTCCAATGTCATGGAACAGGCACGCAAGGGTAAGGATTTCTCGCTCTTCTTCGTGCAGGGATTCGTTGAATGGCGGATGGGAAATTGCGCAGGTGTAGGAGTTCTTTACGACGGCTAGGGTGTGGTTCCACACATCTAGATGGTGGAATTTGCCTTGGTCACAGCCGACGGTGGGGACAAAGTCGATGGCGAACTGTTCTAGCAATCCTAGAGTCATCATTTCGCTCAAGGCCGCGGCAGCGGTTGGGAAGTGCGTTATTTTTAGGATCTCGTCACGAATTCTTTCGTGGCTGATGTGTTGGAGTTGGTCGGCTTCTATTCGTATTGCCCGGTCAAGACCCTCGGCGAATTGGAACCCGAAGCGATGCTTGAACCGGATGGCACGGAGGATTCGGAGGGGGTCATCTTGGAAGGTTTTGTGCGGGTCGAGCGGGGTTCTCAGGATTCCTTGTTGGAGATCGGAAAGTCCAGTTCCTAGGATGTCGACGATTTGTTCTGTCCATAGATTCAGTTGGAGGGAATTGAGAGTGAAGTCTCGGCGTTCGGCATCGTCAAGGTACGTTCCTGGGCAGACGTCTGGTTTTCTGGAGCCGTGGTGGTAGGACTCCTTTCTGCATTGGATGATTTCGATTTTGATGCCATCGACAATCACCATAGCGGTGCCAAAGGATTCGAATGTGACCGGGTGGATGGATGAAATTCCCTGACTGAACAAAGATTGGGCGATTTCTATTCCAGACTGCTCTGAGACCAGATCAAAGTCAGTCGTGTCGGTCCTCCCGAGCAACTGGTCGCGAACCGCTCCTCCTACCAAAAATACGTCTTGCTCGTACTTTGTCCCGGTAAGAGAATCACGAATTCGCGACAGTGCGGGATGAATCAATAGTTGTTCGGATTGTTTTCGATGACGTCGGGGTGGCTCCAGTTCATGACAATTACGCTATAGTCGTGTGGTTCGCCTCGTCGCTTTTCTACTTTGATGACTCCGCTCATTTCGAGCGTTGTTACCAGTGCTTTTCGTTCATATTCTGCCAGATGCTGGAGAGCATTTCTGAGTTTGTTTAAGTAGGGGGTGAACCAGACTTCGGGTTTATCTCCGAAATTGTGGAGCATGACTTCTAGGGCGATGAACGCATTTTTATCCTCGAGTCGCTTTACCTTGTCGAATTGAACGTTGGCGATTTTCCCTATGGCTCTTGCTTCTGCGATTTGCTCGGCTTGCACGTTTGACGCTTGGGCACGCTGTTGCATTTGGTCTTGAATTCGTTCTTTTCCGACTTCTAGTTCGCTTTGCGAAATCTTACTGAGGCATGAGAAGGCGTCAATGTAGCCATCGCCCACCATGGTAAGGAGGTCGCCGGACGTTGCCTCTTTGAAAGCGGCGACTTGGACGAGTTTGGCGAATTTTCGGAGGTGTAGAAGAACGGGGATGTAATCTCGGTCTCCTGCCATGAGCACGAAGGTATCGATTTCATCGCGGGTGTACATGGTGTCCAAGACGTCGATGCACAGGCGCATGTCGGCGGCGTTTTTGTGCTCAGTACCGACTACGTTTTTGGTTTCGACGCCAAGGAGGAAGAGTTGGCTTTGAGCGTTGACTTCAATTTGCTCGAAGTCTGCGTAGGCGTTTTGAATGATGCAGCTCATGCCGTACTCGGCGAGTAGTTTTTTTCTTAGTTCTTGGATGAGCTCGAGGACGATGTCTTGGGTTCGCTCTGAATCAATTGTTCGTTTTCTTACATAGTGGAAAATATTTTCGAAGTCGATGAATAGGGCGGCATAGGATTTTTTATCTTTCATATACTCCTACTATGATGGAATATTTAGGCGTTGCCTTGCTTTGGCAATTCTGAATAACCCACAGAACTACCTGGTATTTATTTGGTGCTTTTACACGGTAAAGCCTCAATAAATTAGGTTGAGTTTTTGAGTCGATTATTATTTGGAAATGACTACTGATTCAAGCAGCTCTCGATAGCGCTCAACCGGTGGAACTTTAAGTCCCACGACTTTTGCTTCGTCATCCCATCTCCTGATTTGGACTGCCTCTTTGTAGAACGGTTCGTTCGCTTCGAACTCGGTAATTTCTTGGGGAGAAAAGGGGCCACCTTGGAGTTCAAGGCTCTTTTTTGATGCTAGTGAGAGGTCTTCTAGGTAGCCGGGTTCGGTCGCGGTCAGATATCTTTTTGCATCTACATGGAGTCTGACGCAGTCGAGGATGAGTTGTGGAAAGTGCCCTTGCAACCAAACAGAACCGACGTCCTCATGTTTTCCATCGATGTTATGGTTGGCGATGTTTTCGCCTAGTCCGTGAAGAAGGTGACCGATGTCATGGAGTAATGCGGCTGCTACGATGTTTGGTTCTGCACCAGATTGTGAAGCGAGGTGAGCGCATTGGAGTGCGTGCTCTGCTTCGGTTACTTGTTCTCCGAAATAGAGATCACCTCCGTGGTTTGATAAAAGGTCAATAATTTGATCGACTATTGTCATAAGTGTTCCTTGAGGTTGGTGGCAAACTGTTAAGACTTCATTAACGATTTCCCTTTGTTGGTATTCGCCAGATGGTGAGTGAGTAGGGACGTGGAGTAAAAGTTAGAACTCCGTTGGTGACTTTGCTACTGATGCGCTTTGGAGCGACATTTTGAGGCTTGCTCATGGAATTTTCTGCCATGAGGTCTGGATTGTCCAGCGAGACCCCAGTTGCGTTTGTAGTGAGTCTTAGGTTGTCAAGTTTTATCGACACGGGTCGTGGATTTGCCGCTGCCGAGACGCACTTGACTACAATTTCATTGGTTTCAGCATCGATACCGGCATTGCTAAAGAATGTTGGATTGGACGGGGTTTTCTCATTGAAAATGGTCTTGCCATCGATTCGGCATGTGACTGTCTTTGGCGTGTAATCGATTTCGATATCGTACCAACGGCCGGTTTCGATGGTGCCCGGAACTTGTCGGCCCATGACTGATTTTCCTCCTTTTACGGAGAGTTCAAGTCCGTGTAATTTGTTCATCCAGCCGCCGATGTTGAACCAAAGAAAACTGCCATCGGGGTTTTGTCCTACCGATACGAGGAATCCTTCATCTCCTCCGAGTTTTCTTGCCTTGAGGGACAGGGTGTAGGATTCTGCTTTGATGTCGCCGAAAACGCGCATGGCTGGTGACGCGAAGGACGTTTGTCGCAGGGCGCCATCGACCATTGACCAGTCTCCCTCTCCCTTTTGGTTTTTGCCCAAGTCCTTGGGAATCGAGATTTCTTTTCCGTCATTGGTACGTACCTTTATGTCTTTGAATTCGGATTGTGTTTTCCAGGTGCCTACTCCGATGCCGCCAATCGGGAAGTTGGAGGTGACGGTTTGGGAGTCGGACTGCTCCGACTTCAGTATGCGCGTTGGTTTGTTTTGGGAAAACAGCCTTTGAACGTAGTAGGAGGGGGTTCCGTAGACCTTGGACTTGTCAAAGTAGATGAGGTCTGGGTTCCATGCTTTATTGGAAACGTTTGCGAAGAGGGGGGCATAGCTTGCCATGGTGACGATGTCGGAATTGCGTTCCATTCCCATCATGAATGCTGCCTCGCTGATGGCACCAATGAGGTTTCCTGATCCGCATCCTTGGGTTACTGCGTATTCTCCGACGTAGACTTTCGGGCCTTTTCGGTCGTAGTTATCGTACTTGTTGGCATTTCTGAAGAAGAAGGCTGGGTCGCTGTAGTAGTGTTCGTCAATTACTTCGATGGGTGTTCCTTTTGGACGACCTCCCCAGTCGTTGGCGATGGTGATGATGTTGGGGTACTTCTTCTTTACCGCGTTGTTTATCAATGCGTAGCGTTCCTCGTAGGCTGGTCCACCGTTCTCGTTGCCGATTTCGAGGAAGCGTAGATTGAATGGCTTGGGATGCCCATTTGCTGCACGCTTTGCGCCCCAAAATGTGTTGGCAGAACCGTTGGCGTATTCGATGGCGTCGAGGGCATCTTGAACAAATTCATCCATCCGGTTCATGGGGACGACTTCTCGGTGAGACATTCCGCAATTCACTACGAAGAGGGCGGCTGCGCCGAGGTCCTCGCACATTTGGAGGTATTCGTGGTAACCAAGGCCGTTGGTGCTGACGTATCCCCAAATATTGGGTTGAGTTTTTCGGAGATGCAGGTCGCCGACGGTGGTTTTCCAGCGTTGGGCGAATGCCATGGTGTCGCCTTCTACCCAGCATCCGCCTGGGAATCTCATGAAGGACGGCTGGATGCCTTTGAGCATTCTCATGAGGTCTGGACGGAGCCCGTTTGTGCGGTTGTTGAAGGTTTTCTTTGGAAAGAGGCTGACGAAGTCTAAGGTGATTTCCTTTTCGGTGATGATGGAGAAGTAGGGTTCAATCTTTTGAAAAAGCTTGTCGACCTTTGGAGTGAGTTCGACCGTGATTTGTTGGTCAATGCCTGGTTTGAGTGTGATTAATTTTGAGGCAAACACTTCATCGCCTACAGCGGCGAGGGAGACGGTGGTTTCTTGGCTTGCTGAATAGCGGAGTGTCACGGTGTACTTTTCTCCTGCGACGATGTGCATGCCGTAAAACCCTGAGTTTCTTAGTTGAGTTTGAGCTTTGAGGGTGACTTTGCCTTCTTTCAGGGTTGCGGCGTTTTGTGGTTGCACCTTCCAATTTACGAGTTCGTTGCTGTCTTCGAAGGATCGGTTACGAATCAGTTCTGGGTAGATGCCTCCGTCTCCTGCACAGTTAATTTCCTCGAAAAAGATGCCGTAAAGGTTGGGACTTACTTCGATGGTGGTTTGAGATGGATGGACCGTGATTTGAATCGGTTCTGGTTTTGCTTGAGTGTTGGGCTGGTGCGCCTTTGGGACGGTTAGCTTTATGGGGGTTGGCTTAGGAGGTGATAAAAAGTGTGCGAGGAGGAGTGAAAACATTTGGAGCGAAGCATACATCCTTCTGCCTGATTTTTTTAACCTATGGGAGTTGTTTTGATTACCCGGCTTGCGTTTTGGGGTTTAATAGAAATGACCTCGTGGGGAATTAGCTCAGCTGGGAGAGCGCTTCCATGGCATGGAAGAGGTCAGGGGTTCGAGCCCCCTATTCTCCACCAA
>JAPLCS010000333.1 GCA_026392145.1 Fimbriimonadales bacterium
CACCGTCGTACAACAAGTCGTCCGCATTCTTGAAATTGAACTCACTTGCGACCATGCCGTTCACCTTCCTAGCAAACCAGCGTCCGCCAAGCGGCACCAGTTGTGACCGGTCCACCTTAACCGACTTTGGCCCCGGAAGCGACTTCGTTGACGGATCCACTTTGCCCATCACCGATTCCTGGTTCTGCACCAAATTCCAGTCATCCATCAAGAAATCAAAATTCTTTTGGGCCGTCGCAGCCCCATCCTTAAACCCAACCGAAATTTTCACCGAATCGCACTCCTTAAACGGCAAAAGCTCCTCAAAGTCGTAGGTTCGCCACACCGTCGCACCTCGCTTACCGTGGTTGCCGTTAATCGTAAAATCAGCCCGGTCCTGCTCAACTAGCTTGTAAACCAGCCGAGTGGCAGAGTCCAAGCACTTGCTACCTGCGTAAAAATCAAATTTGATAAACAGCTGATTATTAGAAACCTTAAAATCTTCCTCAGCCCGACCTCGGAACGTGAAGTACATCCACTTACCTTTCGAAGGATCAATGTTTTGAACGGTCTGACTCACCGACCCAGAAGTTCCCGGTTTAGGTTCTAATGCCACCCCATAGGTCGAAATTTCATCCACATACCCAGCATATCGTCGCTTGACCGAACCTTGCAGAGCGAAGCCAACGGGAATCTTGTCCCCACTTATCATCTCAAACCCAGAATTCTCAATGAGATTGGAACTGGAAGCAAGTAAACATGCAAAGGTGGCAATCATGATTTCAACTATAAAGTATTTTTATTTGGAATCTGTTTGAATGGCGCAATTGTGCTGACTTGAAGGCAGCCTCATATCAACCAATCAACCCCGCAATAATACGGAACCTCCCTCGAAAATCTTCTCAAAACTTGTCCCAAAAATCACTACCCACCACCATCGTTTCCGATATACTTTCTCAAACCCCACACCATTCTTCGCACCATTTTCATGGCGCGATCGTCCTTTTATTCGGGTGCGGTTGACAGAGTAAAAATGGCGACGAAATATATTTTTGTAACAGGTGGAGTGGTAAGTGGAATTGGTAAAGGTGTCGCCACCGCCAGCCTCGGTCGTCTACTTCGAAACCGCGGTTACACCGTCGCTCCCATCAAACTCGACCCCTATATCAACGTCGACGCCGGAACCATGAATCCGTTCCAACACGGCGAAGTCTTTGTCACCGAAGACGGTGCCGAAACCGACCTCGACTTGGGCCACTACGAAAGATTTATGGACGTAAACTGCTCAAAAGGCAGTTCCATCACCACCGGTAAAGTCTATCGAAACGTCATCGACGCCGAACGCCAAGGCAAGTACCTTGGCGGCACGGTTCAGGTCATCCCCCACGTCACCAACGAAATCAAAAGCCTCGTCCAACGAATTGCCGTGGAACAAGAAGCCGACGTGGTCATCGCCGAAATCGGCGGCACTGTCGGTGATATCGAATCGCTTCCCTTCCTCGAAGCAATTCGACAAATGCGAACCGACCTCGGCTACGAAAACACGATGTATGTGCACGTAACCATGGTGCCAACCGTAGGTCCATGGCACGAAGTCAAAACCAAACCAACCCAGCACAGCGTTTACAAACTCAGAGAAATTGGTATCGCTCCCGACGTCCTCATCTGCCGATGCGAAGTGGACATGAGCGAAGAAGTGCTTGAGAAAATCAGCCTCTTCTGCGGAGTGCCCACCGAAGCAGTAATCCAATCCCAAAACGTCGAAACCATCTACGAAGTACCGTTGATTTACGAAAATGCCGGCCTCGGAAACTTTGTCTCCAAGCGACTCGGGCTAGAACAACGCGAAAGCAAGATGCAAGAATGGCAAAAGTTGGTCAACACGCTCAAGGCACCCAACAACGAAGTCACCATCGCCGTCATCGGCAAATACACCTCAAACGGTGACGCGTACAAATCCATCGCCGAATCACTCATCCACGCCGGCATTCCAAACGACTGCTCCGTCAATATCCAATGGATTGAAAGCGATCAACTCGAAGGCGATCAGCCACCCGCATCCTTCCTCGAGGGACTCGACGGCATCGTCATCGGACCAGGATTCGGAGGCCGCGGTATCGAAGGAAAAATCGAAGCCATTCGAATCGCTCGTGAGACCGGACTTCCACTTCTCGGCATCTGCCTTGGACTACAAATGGCTGTCATCGAGTACGCACGAAACGTATGTGGACTGGAAGGCGCCAACAGCGAAGAAATGCAAGCCGACGCCCACTACCCCGTCATTCACCTCCTTCCCGAACAAAAAGGAATCACCGAAAAAGGCGCAACCATGCGACTCGGTTCCTACCCCTGTAATCTGGTCAACAACACGCTCGCAGCCGAGCTGTACGGTTCCACCCGAATCACCGAGCGGCATCGACACCGATACGAAGTCAACAACGACTTCCGAGAAAAACTGCAGGAGCATGGCATGGTAATTTCTGGAGTCTCACCAGACTACCGACTGGTGGAAATGATTGAGGTACCAACTCATCCGTTCTTCATCGCTACCCAAGCTCACCCCGAATTCAAATCTCGCCCCAACCGACCGCATCCTCTATTTACGGGGCTCGTCAAAGCTGCCCTTGCCAGCAAAAAAGCCGCCGTACTGTAGCCAGCACTCCAGAAGCATATGGTTCTGGAGCTCAGCAGGACAGTCACCTAACGGCAGCTTGAGTGATGCCCGTCAGTCATGTAACATAAGCACATGGTAAGTCTGATGGGTCTGATAGCATTGCCCCTCATTGCAAGCACAAAGCTGGATTCAACACCCTACTGGCGAGGGGTCGATATGTCGTTCATCCCCGAATATCGCGACCTCAAAGCAACCTATTATGTTCAAAACAAGCCGATCGATCCACTCGTGGCAATGAAGAACGCTGGCGCCAACATGCTGAGGTTGAGAGTATGGGTCAATCCAGAAAAAGGCTACTGCGATACAGCCCATACCGTTCAAATGGCATCCGAAGCAAAACACTTGGGCATGGAGGTCATGATTGACTTCCACTACTCAGACTTTTGGGCAGATCCTGCCAATCAATATCCACCCAAGCAATGGGCAAAATACAATTTGGAGCAAATGTGTGAGGCAACTCGCCTGCACACCAAAGAAGTACTAATCAAGCTCAAAGCAAAGGGCGTAGACCCCAAAATCATCGCTATCGGAAACGAAGTCCGCCCAGGCATGATGTGGCCCATAGGTCAAATTAGCAAAAACGGCTACGCCGGGTTCACCTCACTACTCAAAGCCGGAGTCAAAGGGGCAGAAGAAGCGCAGAAACAAGTAAAACTCAAACCATTCCAAATAATGATTCACAACGACGCAGGAGGAGATAAAACCGAATGCGATCAGTTTTACTCCAAGATCGCCGCCGCAAAAGTTCGGTTCGATGTCATCGGCCTCAGCTATTACCCCTGGTGGCACGGCACCCTCGACCAGTTAAAGTCAAACCTCGACAACCTCGCCACAAAATTTAATCGACCGGTGATTGTAACGGAAACTGCCTATCCATTCACAAACGAATGGAAGGATAAGACTGGTAATTTCGTGTACGAAAAAACTAACATGAACTGCTCATTCCCCAACACAATCGAGGGGCAAAGCCAATTCCTTACTGCCCTACACCAGGTAGTCAAAAGCACTCCAAATCGCCTAGGCCAAGGAGTGCTGTATTGGGCACCTGAGTACGTCGCCCACCCCGGAATAGAAACCCCCTGTGAAAACCTCGCCCTCTTCGACTTCAACAACCAAGTACTACCAGGCGCCTATGCGTTAGGAGAAAAAACCATTCCTAAGCAGTAAGCAATTCAAAAAACTTTTCTCAAAAAATATTGCAATAGTCCAAGCGTATTTCCTCCACTCCTGACTTACAATAATTATCATGAGGTTCGCTACGATGGAGATGGTTATAAGCGAACAGAGCTGAAGAACGGAGTTCTATCGACTCTGATCTGGGATGGAACGGATTATCTCGGGAGACAAAGCTAAGATGCCAATGACAGAGCGTTTCTATAGTGTGAATGGCCAGATGATGGGCTATGAGTCAGGAGGTGTCAAGAAAGACTTCCTGACAGATCACCTTGGCTCAATCACCGCTGAGATCGACCAGACTCAGACGAGAACATATGATACGCGTTATTCTGCCTACGGACGCAACAACTGGTCTACTGGGACAGGATGTGGATTTGGC
>JAPLCS010000241.1 GCA_026392145.1 Fimbriimonadales bacterium
CGCCCAGATGATATGAAATACCGAGGGTCGGAATCCACTCGTTCATCTCAGTGAACTGCATCGCAGCTGAGTTGCTGTCGAATCGAATATAAGAAAAGGTTGCGATAAGGAAAACAAACGCTGAGACGAGTATCGCAAATGCCTTTGCACCCTTTTCCAAAGATTTTCCAAAGCCAAGCAATGAAAGACCTGCCAGAATCGGAACCCAAACCTGAAGACTCAAAATCGGAAGAGTGTTCATTACTTTGAACCTCCCTGAATAACCACAATCACCCAGGCAATCAAGGCAAGCACTCCCGTAAGCATCACCAATGCGTACAATCGAACGGCACCAGATTGCGCCATTCGCAACATCTGACCAAGTCGCTGAGCAGTTTCTCCTGCTCCAATACCAGCGCCTGAGAACAGACCATGATCGACTGTGTCGTCAAGACCAGCAGCAAGAGATCTACCCCCCTCAACTGCAGAATCAACTAGCATGGCATCATAACCAAATTGCTCAGCCGCACGCCTTCTGAACATCGCCCATTTGGTAAGGTCCCAACCTTCTTTCGCGGGCAAACCTTTGAAGTAAAAAAGTGCACCCAACAGTAGCCCTGAAACCGCAGCGGCAATCGACAGTGTGACCAACGGAATTTCTTCTGGATGCAAATTCGCCACACTACCTGGTGCCGATGAAGAAGCTGCCAACCAATGTTCAAAAGCCTCTCCCTTGTGCATCATGTACCCACCAATTGCACTCAATACGGCAAGAACAATAAGTGGAGACCACATCGAGAAAGGTACTTCATGAGGCTCATGATTTTTATCAAGCGAGTGGTGAGCGTCGTCATCGGAATGATCATTGCCGGCAGGTTCAATGCTTCTCCATCTCTCTTCTTTGCCAAAGAATGTCAAGAACATCATTCGGGACATATAGAAAGCGGTGAGAAGTGCCACAAACAAGCAAACCCAACCAGAAATCACTGAAACTTGAATGGCTTCTGTTCCAAGCCCCTGATTGGCAAGGGCAGCACCCAGAACCGCTTCTTTCGAGTAGAAACCAGAAAGTCCAGGAACGCCTGCAATTGCAAACCACCCGATTACCATCGTCATGAAAGTGATAGGAATACGTTTGGAAAGCTTCCCGTAATGTCGCATGTCTTGCTCATGAGCCATCGCGTGAATAACGGCGCCCGATCCTAGGAACAAAAGTGCCTTGAAGAAAGCGTGAGTAGTAACGTGGTACATGCCAACCCAATATGCACCTGCCCCACAGGCAACAAACATAAACCCTAATTGGCTGACAGTTGAATAAGCAAGAACCTTTTTAATATCAGTCTGACCAAACGCGATAACAGCCGCAAACAAAGCGGTGAAAGCACCAACACAACAAACCACCATCGAGGCTACAGCAGAACTCTCGTAGACTACGTGCATGCGATTGAGAAGCACTACACCAGAGGTGACCATCGTGGCTGCGTGAATAAGGGCCGACACCGGAGTAGGCCCTGCCATCGCGTCAGGCAACCAGATATAAAGAGGAAATTGGGCTGACTTACCGCAAGCACCAATGAATAGCAAAATTCCGATGATTGTCGCATACTCTGGGTTTGCCGCAAACACTTTTGGCAATGCAGGAAGGATGATGTCGTAGCTGAGCAATCGCTCTTCACCAGCAGGAACAGCCCCTTTCACCAAAAACATCAGGCTTGCAATCATAAGCAGACCAAGCGTAAGCCCCCAGTCTCCAATTCGGTTTACGATAAATGCTTTATTGGCAGCTTTGGCATTCGCCAAGTCTTTGTACCAAAAACCAATGAGAAGATACGAACAAAGACCCACGCCCTCCCAGCCAAAAAAGAGTAACAACAAGTTGTTACCAAGAACCAGCATCAGCATTGCAGCAATAAACAGGTTCAGGTAGCTAAAAAATCTTGAATATTCAGGCTCTTCCGCCATGTAGCCTGTAGCATAAAGGTGAATAAGCGAACCAATTCCAGTGATGATCAACACCATTGTCATGGACAGAGTATCAATACGAAGTTCAAAAGGGATATTCAGTCCAAAAAGATCTATCCAGGGGATGCTTGTAACCACCGCTGCTGACTTAGGGTCCAGTGACTGAGTGATACTGGCACCAATCCCAAAAGCAAAAACAATCGGGAGTACAGCCAAGAATCCAAGCAATCTCTTACCTGCCGAACTTCCTTGAAGTTGCCTTCCGAGCAGTGCCTGCAAAATGGCACCTATCACGGGAAGTCCAATCGTCCACCAAATCAATCCGTTACCCTGCACCATTACCCCTTAAGAAGATTCAATTCGTCCACGTCAATATTCTCACGCAGTCGGAAAATAGCCATGATGATTCCCAGCCCAACCGCCACTTCAGCCGCCGCAACAGCCATCACAAAAATGACAAACATTGGACCACCCATTGCTGATTCCAACGAACCTTCAGCAGTGGCAAATTTGTATCGAGCAAAAGACAAAAAAGCAAGGTTCACGGCATTGAGCATAAGTTCAATACACATGAAAATGACAATCGGATTGCGTCGAATAATGACACCAATCACACCGGTTGAAAACATGAACATACTCAACCCAAGGTAAGCAGACAGTGGCACTCCGTTCACGACATTCTCCTTTTTGCGAGCAAAATTGAACCAACAATTCCTACAAGAAGCAAGAAACTGACCGCCTCAAAAGGAAAAACGTAGCTAGTAAAAAGTGTTTGACCTACAACCTTCGAATCACCAAGAGGATAAACAAGTGGCTTTGATTCAGTTCTTGCAAACATCGGAACAATCTGCGAGGAAAGCAACACCGCCAAAGCAATTCCGAAGAAAATCCCGACTGGCTTCTTTCCGTCAAATTTCTCGGCGAGCAAATGCGACGAACCGAGGTTGAGCAACATGATCACAAAGATGAAGAGGACCATGATTGCACCGGTGTAGACCACCACCTGTGTGATACCTAGCATCTCCACTTGTAAACTGAAATATAGAAATCCAAGAACAAAAAAGTTGAAAACCAAGCAAAGAGCACTTCGAGTCGCATTCCTAAAAGCAACCACACCTACCGCGGCAAGAGCTGCTGCGCCAGCAAGAGCGGCAAAAATAACCATTTCAAGGGTGAGCTTTACTGGCATCGATTACAAACCCTCCGTAGCATCAGCAACAGCGGCAATTTCTGGAGAAGAAAATCTTACTGAAGAAACGACCATGTCAATACTTCTTGACCCAAATTGCTTCTCATCCTGTTTTTTTCGTCGGGTCCTTAGCCAAACTATTCCCAAAATTGCATATCCTATACATACAACTCCCCAGCCAACAGCGTTACCGTAGACTCTATTCGCGAATATCCAAGATGCGGTTATCATCAGGTTCCCAACAGAAAGAGGCAACAGGAACTTCCAACCCAGGTTCATAAGTTGGTCGTATCGAAGCCTTGGGAAAGTGGCCCGCACCCATATGTAAACTGAAAGACCAAACGCACCTTTCAGCATCATTGTAAGCGGACCTAACAAGAATCCAACCTTTTGCTCGATACCATCCAGGAATTCAGACCGAACAGGCAAAAGATGGTAACCACCCATAAAGATGGTGAACCAAATCATACTGAACACAAACATGGCCATGTACTCAGCCATCATGAACAACGCCCATCGCTTAGTTGAATACTCTGTGTGATATCCAGCGACCAGTTCGTTTTCAGCCTCAGGCAAGTCAAAAGGAGGTCGGTTCGTTTCAGCCAACATGCAAATAAAGAACACGATGCCAGAGACAAATCCCATCGGCGAGAGGATATTCCAGTTCGCAATGAGCGTAAAAGGTGCAAAATTCAGATTGTAAAGCGGAGTGTTCTGCTGCTGATTGACAATATCGGTGAGTTTCAGCGACCCTGACATCATTACGATTGAAGCCAAAGAAACACCCATTGCCAGTTCATACGAGATCAACTGCGCTGAGGCTCGAAGTCCACCGATGAGCGAATATTTGTTATTAGAACTATAACCTGCAAGTACCAACCCGTATGCCCCAAGCGAAGAAATCGCCAAAACATACAACAAGCCAATGTTCACATCCGCAACCGGAGTGAATCTCAAATCCCCACTGAAAGGAACCGTTGCTCCAAGAGTGAACGAAACAAACAAGGCAATGAAGGGAGCAACAATGAACAGAAGCTTGTCAGTCTTCGAAGGCATTATATCTTCCTTCAAAAAGAGTTTAATTCCGTCTGCAATCGATTGGAGCAATCCAAACAGTTTGATTTTCTTACCTTTCAAGAAAGAAGGAATCATACGGCTGTTTCTGGAAAAGGTGATGTTTCCAGTTCTGTTGGGACCAATTCGGTCTTGCATCCAAGATAGCAACCTTCTTTCCCACCAGATAATTACTGGTACTGGTCCGAATATAGGAAGAATGAGCAGAATCGCCCGACCGAAGGCGGCAAGAACATCTTGCATTGTGGGATCGAGGCTCCGTAACCACTCCATAGGTCGTTTATGACTGTACCCCAGTACGAGAACACGTTTCACTCATTCGCCGAGCCTAATTAAGTGCTAAGACAAATCTTTCTCAACTTGGTTCAATTATTTGCCATAAGTGCGTTCAAATTATTGTATGAGCGCCTCAAACATTCGTAAGGATCTTCACCGTAACAATCATCCTGTTCAACAACAACCCACTCGGTACCGGCTCGGTTAAGGGCAGGCAAGATTGATGGCCAGTTCAAATTTCCTTCTCCAACGGGAGCGTATCGTGTCTCGAACTTAACCACACTCTTATCTTTCAAGTGCACTACTTTCAGTCGACCGTGAAGGTTATCAATCATGGAAACAAGATCCACACCTGCATGCACAACCCAGTAAGTGTCCAACAAAAGTTGCAATCGTTGGTCAGCATCATTGATTAGCAAGTCGTAGCCACGCTTTTCACCTTGAATTTGAAACTCAATCGCATGGTTATGGAATCCAAAGTCAATTCCAACTTCATCTAATTGATCAAGCAACCTAGGTAAGGCTTGGATAAATGGCACCCAACTACTCAAATCACCCTCATAGCACTCCTTTGGTGCCATTCCAATTCCAATATAAGGACATCCAATTTCCCGATGAATGGCAATTTCATCCGCGGTTCGGTGAAGCAACTGATCCCAAGGACGATGAGTGGCACAGCATTCTAAGTGCAAATCATCAAGCCAGCGTCTCAATTGTTGCGGCGAAACCTCTGACTGAAATGCTGCTACGGCTGAAACTTGAACACCCGTGTAACCCATGTCCGCAATTCTCTTTAGTCCGTCATGGAATCCATCAGCCGATGTCATAGACTCCCGAACGGTATAAAGTTGAGCACCAATTTTCAATTTAGGCACCATCTCTCCCCGATGCAATTTCATCCAGCGTAACTTTCGAGCCTCCACGTCTGACACTTTCATAAATTGCCAAGATAACTTTAAGTGGCTCGAGCGCCTGTCTACCCGTAATAAACGGTGCTTGAGAGTTAAGAACAGACTGGGCAAAATTCTCAATTTGCAATCGATGGAGTTCATCCCAGTCCTTCAAAGTTGGATCATCTGTAAGTTCTCTTGGTTGTCCAAGCGATACCATCGGTCCAAATGCCTCGTGTTGATCGGTTGGTTTTACTGTCCAAATTTTTGCTCGGTCACCCTCAACAACCACAGAACCCATAGTGCCGTGCACTTCTAACCGCTCTGAAAGTCCTGGATAAGTAGCAGTTGAGCCCTGTATGACACCTAAAGCTCCATTGTTGTATTCCACGATTGCCATCGCTTGGTCCTCAACTTCAATTGAGTGCATTGCCGTGCGAGCTCGTGCCTGAACCGAGGCAACTCCTCCCATGATCCACTGAATCATATCAATGTAGTGCACGCCCTGGTTCATCAAGCAACCACCACCATCCATTTCGTAGGTTCCCCTCCAGCCTGCACTGTCATAATAACCTTGGCTTCGATACCATTTTATGTAAGCATCACCTTCAATGAGCTTTCCAAGTTCACCACTTTCAGCGGCGGCTTTTAACGCTTGAACATCTCGAGCGAATCGATGCTGACTAATGCAACCAAGAGTGACCCCGGCAGACTGACACTGTTCTACCATTCGAATTCCGCTAGCAAAAGTAATATCAAGCGGTTTCTCAGTCAGAACATGTTTTCCTTGATCGGCTGCTCTAACAGCGTATTCAGCGTGCATTCCGCTCGGCAAACAAACCAAGACAACATCAACTTCCTTGAAAAACGCCTCACAGTCACTAAAGAAAGTAACACCATACTTGGCTCCAAGATCACCAGCTTTAGATTCAACAATATCGCATACAGCACTGAGAATTGCACCTTTGGCATTCGTGACCGCAACTGCGTGAGTCTTCGATATATTCCCACAACCTAAGATTCCAAATCTCAATTCATTCATAAGCTTCCCAGTAGCTCCTTGATAGTGTTCGTTGCAATATTTCCATGTGTAAAGTCTTTAAGATGGACTGTCTCCAAGTAAGGAAGTATCCAGGGGAAAAAATCATCCATCGCACGAAACCCGATATGAATTGGGTTCGCAAAATCGTAGGCTGCTCGGAAGTGTTCACAGCCAAACACACTAAATAATTGCTTAGCATTTTCGGGATATGCACCGTAGTAATGACCGTCATTCTCGTGCAGGAGATTTAGTCCATTTTTCTGAGCATATTCAACTTGAGCGGCCATCCAAGGTTCAATAACAGACCAATCGTCTCCCTCGGGACTGAATATTCGAATCCGATTGGTACCCACCATTCCTGCTATTTCTCCTGCTCGCTTCAGCTTTGATAGTTCCTCCTCGATTGAGCCTTCCTTGGTCGTAACTTTGTTGATGGGTGATCCTATGCAATTGACAGAGATGCCAGCCAACTTGGCCTGCGTGCTCAATTCCTTTAATTCTTCATCCGTCAGAGCCATCACGTTTTTGCCGAAGGCCGAACGCAAGTCCAAGAGCCTGATTCCGTGATCATTCAAATTACGAAACTGAACATGAATATCAGCGTCGATTTCATCTGCAAATGCACTCAGTGACCAGTCTTGCATGGTTGAGAAGCATAACCCAAACATTGAGTAAGTCCAGGATTATTTTGCTAATTCTTAGTGGTAATGGCTGAAATTCAACGGCAGTCCTGTTCAAAAACGCCCAATGCGTGTAAAATTGCCCATTAGGACTCGTACAACTTCGTACTTTAAACAAGGAATTCAAATTGGGAAGCGCTTATACACCTGGGCTCACCGTTAGCGGCGACATCGTCATTCGAAGAACTCGTAGACTTCCAATCAAAGGTGAAGTGCTTGTGAGCGTAGGCGAGCAAGTAAAACCAAATACAATCATTGCTAGAGCTTCACTTCCCGGTGTTCTTCAAACTGTTCGGCTATCGGAATCACTCGGGGTGGAAGCGAAAGATGCTCCCAGTTTCTTGACCGTTAATTTGGGCGACTCCGTAGCAAAAGGGCAAATTATCGCAGAAGGTAAAAAGTTTTTTGGTATCTTCAAGGCACCAACCGCTGAGTGCGGATTTGATGGTGTTATTGAATCCGTAAGTGATGTGACTGGTAATGCTCTCATCCGTGAACCATCTATTCCCATAGAGATAGACGGATACATCACTGGCAAAATCGTGGAAATTATCCCGGAAGAAGGTGCAATTGTTGAAACAAGATGCGCCATGGTCCAAGGAATCTTTGGAGTTGGCGGTGAAAGACAAGGCAAAATTCGAGTTGCAGTAGCGTCGCACGATGAACTTCTTGACGAATCACACATTAAAGAGTCTGACGCAGGCTTGATTATTGTTGGTGGCAGCGGGATGACCGCCTCGGCAATCAAAAAGGCCTCAGCAATAGGTGCCACAGGAATTATTGCTGGCGGTATTAAAGATAGTGACCTTATTGAATTCCTAGGTTACGACATTGGTGTTGCAATCACAGGCTCGGAAAAAATTAACCTCACCCTCATGGTTACGGAAGGATTTGGATTCCTTCCAATGGCAAACCGTACATTTGCACTTCTCCAATCGCTTGAAGGTCAAGTAGCATCCATCAACGGTGCGACCCAAATTCGAGCTGGAGTAATCAGACCAGAAATCGTTGTGCCAGAGCCCCAACTTACAGGTGTATCAACGGCAGAAGCGAAAGTGCTAGCACTGGAACTGGGGACTCAAATCAGAGTTATTCGAGAGCCTTACTTCGGTGCTATCGGCTCGGTTACTG
The DNA here is from genome assembly GCA_026392145.1 of Fimbriimonadales bacterium. Lineage (GTDB taxonomy): Bacteria > Armatimonadota > Fimbriimonadia > Fimbriimonadales > Fimbriimonadaceae > Fimbriimonas. The sequence continues at coordinate 8,224 of JAPLCS010000241.1, forward strand.
GGCTTCCTCCCGAACTCGTTACGCTGGAATCTGGTACACACGTGCGGGTTCTCAACGCTAGACTTGCTAACGGTGAAGACGTAACGGTGCCACGAGCTAACGTCGAAATCATTGCAGCAGGATCATAAGTAAGGCGAAGTTAACAAAGTCCTTAACATTTGTTGAAATCTTTATCCTCTCTTAACAATTTAGGAATACAACTACATTGAGTGCCGACAAGCACGAAAAGTAGGATGTATGGCTGTATTGAGTGCCCTGGGTAGAGAAAGCCAAGAAGTTGAAACGATGACAATCCTGATCATTGACGATGAACCAGCGATCACTGAAACCCTGGAGGCAAAGTTTCGCCGAGAGGGATTTATCACCTTCACAGCGGAGTCCGCGGAAGATGGTATGCGCCTCTTCAAAAAGATTAAACCTGACATCGTCATTTTGGACATCATGTTGCCAAATCGAAGCGGTCATGATTTCTGCCGAGCAGTCAGAAAAGAGAATCAAACACCAATTATCTTCGTTTCCGCTCGTGCAAGCGAAGAAGATAGAATTGCTGGTTTGGAAATGGGAGCCGATGACTATGTCGTTAAACCTTTCAATATGTCAGAACTAGTTGCAAGAGTGAGAGCAATTCTCAGAAGGGCAACCAGCGAAGCAGCACCAGATTTAATCGAGCGTGGAAATCTGAAAATTGATCCACGCACCCATGAAGCGTTTATCGATGGCAAACTCACAACTTTTTCACCCAAGGAATTCGCACTTTTACTATTCCTTGCTAAGAATGCTG
>JAPLCS010000310.1 GCA_026392145.1 Fimbriimonadales bacterium
CTCAACTATATTCACATGAACCCGGTGCGTAAAGGACTTTGTTCTGATATGATTGAGTATCGATGGACTTCAGCTCGGGCAGTTCTGCTCGATGAGAAGGGAGCGATAGAGGGGAGAGAGGAGTTGGTAGCATGGGCGGAAGTATGTTCACTGACAAGCTAGTTTTTCGATGGTTGGAAGGATTTGGCGCTTGGTCGCTTGACAGTGCCACCCCAGTTTCCAGCGCTTACCCCGCCCACGCTAGTGGCTCGTCAACGGAGGCGGCATTCATTTGCCCTTTAAGTAGCGATTAAGAGGATGCCAATGGAAGTTATGAACTTAGCCGACAGTATTCAGGCGCGCCTTACGGGGCTCACAGGGCAGTTGAAGGTTCTCTACTGCGACGAGCCCAATGGTGATTATGAACCTATCCGCGTCCTTTCTTACGTAGACGCCACAGAAGAATTTGATGTTGATTTCTTCTTCTTCGAAACCGGAAGAGTTTTCATAGAAGGACTTCGTAGAGGAGTATTCGACTCAAAGATGATCCCACCACACTCAATGTCCACAGATCAGAGTCTAGTCGAGATTTTACAATTCCTTGAATTAGATGTGTCTACATAATCTCTTGCTGAGCTAGTTCTTATGGATGTGACATTGATCTTGCAAACGGAAATACCGAAACTGAAGAGTCTGACCTCCCAATTAGTTTTCCTAAAAGACCGACGAGGTGTTAAGAAAGCGTCATGAGTTCGAATCTGGTACCACTCAAGTCTAGGAAAGCGGTCCTCAATTCTGCCGTGCTTGGAGCCTCTGTTGTGTTCCTCTTCCTCCTGAACTATCAGTTTAGGGTCGACGACAGCAGTGCAGTCCGAGTGGTAACAGAGGAGTACATTGATCAGTTTAAGAAGTTGCCTTCGAGATTTCAGGATCTTTACCAATTAGATGAAGATCGCACTACGATTATGTCAAGAGCTCGCGAGTCTATTGACAACTTTAGTTGCCAAAGAACCCCAAGCGGAGAGGTCATCGTACGGCAACGATACCGCCAGTTCTTCTTCTTGGTCACGAACTTTGAACACGTTTTCCCGGATTCGAGCCTCCACAACAGCTCCAATTCCAGATGAAGTTCCTCGGATCTGAGCCTCTGATCTCGGACTCTGGGGCGTCCTATACTCCGGGGGTTTCGGAGCGGCGAAACGGCGTGAGCACGTTCCTAAATAGTGGGCTGAAGGATGTCGCCAAGCAGACCGACGCGGCAGGTTCTGTGACGGCAACGAGGAAGTACGACGCCTACGGGATGGTCATTGGCTCCACCGGAACCTGGAAAGGGCCGTTTGGGTATTCGGGTTCGGCTGGATACCAGGAAGACGAGACTGGTCTCCAGCTTCTGGGGCACCGGTACTACGATCCGAGCACAGGGAGGTTTCTGACCCGCGATCCGATTAAGGATGGAAGGAACTGGTACGGGTATTGTGGGAATAAGCCGGTAGTGCGAGTTGACGCAAACGGATTAGAATGGTCGATTGTCGTATATGGAGATAATGAAGGTGTGCCCCTAGGAAGCGTTGGTTATTACTTTGATCGACCAATTGTCCACAGGTATAGGGGAGACAAAGAGTGGACAGGGCCGTCAAAAAAAGACCTCATTGAAGCAATGATTGAGTGTGAAGGTGACTTCTACTTTTACGGGCATGGGAATGGAGACGGATCGATATCGATCAATTCGAAAGGTGAGAAACTAACTCAAGCTGATTTAAGGTACATTGCTCGAGAAAAGAAGCGCAGAGGAAAGAAGAAAATGAAATCTGCAACGCTCCGTGCATGTTTTCAAGCTGAAGAAGGAGAGTGGGTTAACAACTGGCTCGGTATCGCAGAATCGGTCACCGGTGTGTGTGGTTTGACAGGAAGACTTTGGCCACCCCGTCTCGCTGAACCAAAGACTTTTCGTAATCCATTGCCAGTTGGCCCAACCCGTGGTCCAACTATTGATAGTCCAAAGAAATATGCAAAGGGAAAAGGTTAGTTATATGTCTATGGCTGGTAAAGCAGAGTCACGATTATGAAAATTGCTGTAGGGTTAATCTTCTTCTTTGTAGTCCTTCTTGCGCTGGTGCAAGTGCTTTCTACTTTAGAGGAAAAGCGCAGCCGGATTGAGTGTGAGCATTCAGTTGTGGCATTCGTGGAGGGCCGACCTACATCGATAAACTATGGAAGTATCTCTACTTATGTTGAGGACAAGCTGAACAATTTATCGATGAATCCTTGCAAAGGAGTGTCGTATAGTATCGAATATATTCGTACAAAGGGGCAGTTTATTGTGTCGATTCCTGGACGATCGCCGAAGATAGTCAAGGTCAATTAGATTGGTGGTCGTCTGATTTCACTGGTGAATCCACATGGTGAGACCACGACTTTCACCTACGACGGTCTGAGCCGATTGACTTCAAAACTGCTGAGTTCAGGAACAAAGGGGCGGGAAGTCTTATAAGGAAGTAATTAAAAAGGGGTGAGGTTGCGAATGAAAAAGCTTTTTTTACTAGTTATCGTGTTGGCAGCAGCGATCTCCTCGTTTGTTGTTTGGGAAATTAGGCGTGCTCGGGAGGCAAGCGCGGACCCACACTTAAGAATCCGTTCCACGTACCGTACAAATAAATGAATCGACAGCGAGTTTTTCCGTGTTCAGTTCTTGCGCTGTGTATTTTGGTCGTAGGCTTTTGCCTATTCAGGATGCAAAATCCCGGGGCCAAGAACATGCTAACTGCCGCGAAGAGAAGCGAAGTGTCAAGTTTACTAAGTTCGTTCGCAAGCCGGGAGCACCGAGTGCCTACTCTAGCTAATGACATACAATCAGCTCTCTCCGGTTTAGAGGATTTCGAGATGATTCACGTCAGGTTTTTGAGACGAGTTCCGTCAGCATCGGGGCGATGGAAATATATTTATGAAATGTCGCGACCTGGAGTTTCGCGTAAAGTGCTGATCACGGTGGATTATTTACGCACCTCGCCATAAAACTACGCTGAACATGAGTTGCTTCATCGTCTAGACTGAGAGCGATTCCACAACGCTGTTGCTGACATACTGATTCACAGTGAAGCCGGCTAGCCACTCGTGTGGGTGGGGTAAGCAGAAGTAGTAAGGGGTGGCACTGGTAAGCCCGCTGTGGAACCATATTGGGATTCTGAGAATCTGCTTACCAGTGAACCAAGCTGGAATCACGGGCGAATGCTATCAACTATATTCACATGAACCCGGTGCGTAAAGGACTTTGTTCTGATAAGATTGAGTATCGGTGGTCTGCAACTCGGGCAGTTCGTCTCGATAAGAAGGGAGCGATAGAGGGGGATACGAGTTTGGGGCATGGGCGGAAGGATGTTCACTGACAAGCTAGTTTTTCGGTGGTTGGAAGGTTTTGGCGCTTGGTCGCTTGACAGTGCCACCCACAACATTTTGCTGGCTACCATTGCTTACCGCGTTAACACTAGTGGCTCGTCGAAAGTGGAGTTTTTCCCATGGGGAGCAAAAGGGCCAGGTTCAGGAGGGACTAAGAAAAGGGGAGGGAAGTCTTATAAGGAAGTGATTAAGAAGGGGTGAGTTTGCGAATGAAAAAGCTTCTTTTACGAGTTATCGTGTTGGCAGCAGTGATCTCCTCGTTTGTTGTTTGGCAAATTTGGCGTGCTCGGGAGGCAAAAATGTCCTTCGCGGTTTCATCAGCTTTCTCCTTTGCTCTTGAGAAGAAACTCGTGACAGTTAAAAATAATCAAGTAATCAAATTTCGATTACCTTTGAGTGATGCAAATTTTAGAGATTCTCAATTATCGTACTTGCGGTACCTCCCAAATGGAGAGTATTTAATGGTTGGGTATCGGAGAAACGATAGGCAAGCTTTTTCTGTTTTAAAGATAGATGGCGAGGGTGTCAAATTGATTTCAAATGGGTATTTTTACGACAAGTGAATCACTTGACAGGTTCCTGGTGGACTATGCATTTCATGACTTAAGCTTTTGGCTTCGGCTATTACAATCGTCATTTTCATATCACGTATTAGAACACCGACCGTGGTGAGTTGAAGTACATGCTTTTGCCTGACGGTACTTGGGAGCGGAGTGGTCATTCTGCTGACGGTGCTTTGACTTGGTTCTCGAGTAGTGGTCGGAACGAGATTCGTTATGAGTACGACGCGGTCGGGAAGATTGCGAAGGTGGATTGCGCGAATTTGGCTGACACTCTGTTCACGTATGATGGTGCGGGACGTCGGATCGCCAGAGCGAGCTTCTGTTCGGTGCGGACTCGGCTAAATAGAATCGGACTACGGGTGATCTAGGCGGTCTCGGCAGAGGACCACCCCAACAATCAGTACAGAGAAGACGCTCGTGGGAACGCTGGGAAGGTGATTTTGGAAGGGAGTTCAAATCTCCCCGCCTCCACCAAATTTTTGTGTTTTGAGGCGATTAGATGGTTTATTCGCCTCAGGAATTGAGGCGATTGTGTGTTATAATCGCCTCAGTGGCAAAGTATATTCACGAACTGGAAGAATGGCCCAGCTATAGATACGATCCGGTTGCTTTGCTGTCCTCGCTAGAGCAAGTCAACTTGAAGCGTGGTCGGCTCTTTGGGGTGTTGGAGG
>JAPLCS010000321.1 GCA_026392145.1 Fimbriimonadales bacterium
ACATCGAGGAGGCAAAGTGAGCAACACTTTGTCAAAGACTTCGACACTTTGATTCTCAAAACTGAGCCTTACTCCACCAGAAACCTACTCCAATCGCTCCAAAACATAACCAAAACGTACATCTGACCGAAGCTCATTCTCCATTTGGGCAAACAAGTGTCCAAAGCCACCTGGAGACCTGAATGCACTCATTTCACTCTCACCTCGATTCAAGTTTTCACGATTGATATAGTGGGTGTATCCACACAGCCACCCTAACAGTCCAATACGATCAAGGTCGTCACCTTCATCACTCCGTAAATTAGCTGTCATCCACCAGTAGCCACGATCGCTCTGGCAATGCTGCTTCAAAAAAAGGTCGAGCGTCAACAAGTCATATTTTGCAAAGTCTTGGTTCAACTGGGCAGGCAATTTCAACTGACGGGCCATCGCTCTCGCTTCGTGCTCAATAATTTCCTCATCTCTCAACAAATCAGCCCAAAGCTGGTCAGTCGGACGTCGTTGCCCCTGATAGAACACCAACGCAGGTTCACGCACTGCCTCATCCAACTGACCCGCATACTTGCGAACTAGAGCATGCAGCAAAGGTTGGTCAGCATCAATCCATTCACCTCCCGCCTCATAGATCGCACCTTGATCGCTGATTGTTTCGATTCTCCCACCAACGCGGTTCCTTGCTTCAAAAACAATAACCTCCGCGCCTTGAGCTTGCAAGAGCAATGCTGCCTGAATCCCAGAAATCCCAGCTCCGATTACGGCAACTTTCATCGTTTACCCCTTATCAAGTAAGAAAGTCCAAGCAAGCCCACAAGCAGAACCCCAGCCCCTAACTGCATCCAACCTTTGAGAAAACAGAGTCCCAGCAAAGAGATCGTGAAAACTCCAATAAATCCGACCGCTTTGGGATTAAATGGCTTTTTGACTGCCACGAACGGCAACACAAAAAGAAAAATGAGGGCTAATGGCAAGAGGACAAACTTCATAGCTTTACCGACGGTTTATCCACTCTTCAAACGATTCGCCCGCAACACTGAAGCCCAAGGGGCGCGAACCTCCGCAATTTCAGCAAGAAACTCCGGCGATTGAACCCTTTCAACAAGTCGACTCAGTTCAGATTCAATCTCGAGATCGGTGGTACTCACCTCACCATCCCTCCATGCCGTAAGTAAAGCTACATCATGTAGATTGCGTATTTCTGTAATGACCTTGTGCTTGCGTTGCCTCAATGCCATGAGCGGCAACTCCAACTCAGGTTTGAGCCACGAAAGTGGCACCCCGGCAATGTTCAAACAATCAGTCAACACAACTCCAACCCGACGTTTGTGAGCAAGTGGCTCAAGGTTCTCTAAAGACCGAGAAGAGTGGACGGGTCGGGGAATCATCACCGAATCAAACCCGTCATGGAACTGCCAGAACCCAAGAACCGCCATCGCCGGTCCGTCCGCCATCAACCCCAAAAATCGAATATATCCTTCTTGCTTTGCATGCTCCAATGCAGCAAGCGCACCATTGATCTGGTACTCCTCTAAATTCCTGCGAATACGGAGATAGTAAAAGTCAATCATCTCGCGTCCCAAGGCCGAAAGGGTTTCAATCAGGTGCGCCTGAATCAAGTCCGTCGCATGATCCTCGCTTGTGGCCAACTCTATCTGCAACGTCCCACGCTGCAACAGCACATCCTGACCACCACGCACCATGGATCCCCAAAGTGCGGGCTGGGAAGAGATATCCAGTGGACATCCAACTGATCTAGCGGCATCAATAAGGTCCATCGGCGATGCATCACCAAACCCACCGTCTGGAACCGATAACTTAGCCCAACCATTCGGAAGAGATACATTAGTTCGACCAAAAACTTCTTGATTTATTGTTGCCATTTACTTTTCACTTTCGACATCATTGACCAAACGCTATCTGATCAATGAGGGCAATTAAAAACACACCCACTGAGATACAACCATTCAAGGTAAAAAACGCCATGTTGACCTTTCTAAAATCGTGTGGCTTCACCAAGGACTGCTCATAGGCCAACATAACCCCAGCAAATACCAAAGCCGCATATCCAAAAACCGAATGAGTCGCTCCCGTAAAGCTGGCCACCAAGAAACCAAAACTCACTAAATGAGTGAAACGACTGATAAGAAGAGCACGTTCCTTGCCAAACTTTGCAGGTACTGAATGCAGTCCATGGTCGCGATCAAACTCTTCGTCCTGTAGCGCATAAATAATGTCAAAACCCGCGGTCCAAAACATCACCGCAAAGGTAAGCAAGAGGGGGCGCACGGCAAATTGTCCCGTGACCGCAATCCAAGCCGCAGTGGGAGCAATTCCTAAGCTGAGCCCGAGCCAGTAGTGACAAAGCCACGTAAACCGCTTGGTTCTTGAATAGAAAATGGTCACAAACAATGCAACAGGTGAAAGAACCAGTGTCAATGAGTTCAAAAGTGACGCCGCCACCACAAAAAGCAAACAGGAAGCAAAAAAATAAATATTCACTTGCCTCAGACTTAGAAGTCCAGCCGGGATAGCCCGCATTTTCGTGCGATCGTTCACTGCATCAATATCCCTATCCGCAATGCGGTTGTAAGCCATTGCCGCAGTCCGACAACTCACCATTGCCAGCAAAATCAAGAAGAAAGTCCGGAATCCCGGCCAACCAGAAGGTACCGCCGCCCACATCATTCCCAACATTGCATAGGGCAACGCGAACACAGAGTGCTCGAATTTAATCATTTCGAGGAAAGTTCTCAGACTTCCTTTCGTTGAGGGTTGAGCGGGCATCGTTTGAATCCAGTAAACTCAGTTCTTGCTAAGAAGTTACCTTGCCGAGCTGTTCCGATATGCAATTGAATCCCTGATCACCTCAGGCGCTCTCCCCGCAGAAGTCCGAGAAGCGACCATTGAAATCGCAGATCCGAAAAACCCAGAGCACGGAGATTTCGCTTGCAACTTCGCCATGGTAGCAGCCAAAAAAGCAGGCAAGAACCCTCGCGAACTCGCCGAAATGCTCTCTGAAGCGCTCGCGGTATTCCAAGAATTTGAATCCATTGAAGTGGCTGGTCCCGGGTTCATAAACCTACGTGTCAAATCATCCTACGTCGCCTCTTGGCTCCCCACTATCTTAACCCTTGGTCCATCAGGTATTTCCAAGTCCACACCTAAAGGTCCTGGGAAGAAGATAAACGTTGAGTTTGTTTCCGTAAACCCGAACGGTCCCATAACCATCGGTTCAGGAAGGGGTGCCGCCTACGGCTCCACGCTTTGTAATGTGCTCGAAGCCGCTGGTAATACCGTGCATCGCGAGTATTACATCAATGACGGTGTCAACTCGGAGCAAATGCGACTGTTTGCCGAGTCAGTGCTAGCGATTACCAAGGGCAAACCCGTTCCAGAAAATGGGTACAAAGGCGACTATGTGCATGATGTCGCGAAGTCTCTGTCCCACATCGATTCCGATGACGTCGACCTTATTCGCTACCTCAGCGAAAAAGAAATGATTCAGCAACAACGCACCGCTCTTTCGGCCTTCGGTGTAGAGTACGACACTTGGTTCAGCGAACAGTCACTACACGACAAGGGCATGGTCGATGACGAAATTGATCTCCTTGAACAAAAAGGAATTGCCGACACTGCCCCAGTTCGAACCAAGCTCAAACTGGCAAAAGGCAACAAAATAGAGGACGTTTTCACTGAAATCCAAGACACTCCGGTAGACGAGGATGGAAACATAATCACAGACAACTCCGGAAGCTCAGACGGGCACACTCTGTGGCTACGCTCAACGAAACTAGGCGACGACATGGACCGGGTTCTCCTCCGAAAAGACGGTCGGCTGACCTATATCGCAAGCGATGTTGCCTATCACAAAGATAAATTCAATCGACCTGAAAACGCCGACAAACTTATCACCATCCTTGGACCCGACCACCACGGTTACATTGGAAGGCTCACCGCAGTGGTTGCCGCCATGCTGCTTGAGTCATTCGAACTAGGCGAGCCCTGTCATGCGGAAATAGACCAAAAACTTTACCGAGGTGAAGGCGAAAAAGCTGCTTGCGAGGCAGCACTTACAGAAGCTAAAAAAAGACTCGAAGTCCAAATCTATCAGCTTGTCAGATTTCTCAAAGATGGTAAGCCAGCCCCTATGCGTAAAAGGGATGGCAACATCTACGCCCTCATCGATCTCATGAAAGAAATTGGCTTAAAGATCAAGCCCAATGGAACAGAGGAGGAGCAACTATCCGCTGGAAAAGATGTCGCGCGATTCTTTTACCTCATGCGAGACCATGACACGACCTTTGACTTTGACCTCGATCTCGCAGAGAAGCAAAGCGACGAAAATCCTGTCTTCTACGTCCAATATGCCCACGCAAGAATTTGCTCCATTCTCGCCAAGGCAGACACCGTACTTCCCGCTGAATCCCGCACTAAAGAAGGTAGTCCCGAACTCTTCGCACTTGTTTCGCACGAAAAAGAAAAGGCGGTTATAAAGAAGGTTCTTGACCTGTCAGATGAAGTCAGAAGAGCAAGCGAAGACTACGGCGTACACAGAATCGCTACCTATGCTGTTGAACTAGCAAGGACTTTCCACGCGTTTTATGACCAATGCAAGGTCATTCAAACCGAAGACCCAGCACTCAGCAACGCAAGGCTAATGGTCTGCGAAGCAACCAAGATTGGGCTCAAATCCGCCCTAGATTTGCTCGGTATTTCAGCTCCCTATCGAATGGAACGGGCCGATTCAGTTCCAGCCGAATAGCCACAACGGCAGTCAAAAGATTTGTACCACCCAACGCAAAGATATTCCACAAGTGTGAAGTATCACCGCGAGCCAACTGAACCTGGCGCTGCCGTGGAAGCACGCGTATCCAACCGGCAAGAAAAGCTGTGAAATCTCGAAGGCACTTCTTTCCCTTCAATCCGCTTGATCAAAACCTCAGTAGCATCACGAGCCATCTGCTCGATCGGTTGGTAAATTGCCGTCAACTTGGGAGATAAAGTATCGCA
>JAPLCS010000118.1 GCA_026392145.1 Fimbriimonadales bacterium
GAAGATGCCTCTGATTCGTTCGCTCCCGGAACCGGTGGCGGCGTATTCGGCGTTCTCAAATTTTGCTCCGGCTCCATCGAAGAAGTAGATGCCAAACTTATCCGCATCCACATCGTAGGCGGAGATGATGGGAATGAAGATTCCGATTCCCTCCATTGCCATTGGTGCGTTGCCGGCCAGTGCGCGGGAGACTTCTGCCAATTTGCCTTCGAGTGAGAGGTACTGGAGCACCGAGCGTCGGTAGTACTTGAACGAGTGTTTGAGGTAGCGACACACTTCGATGGATCGAGCGAACGAACCAGAGATGGCGACCACGGTGAAATCGTCGAGCGACATGATTTTCTCGGCCTGCTCGAACATGATGAGGTTGCCCATGGTGGCACGACGATCGGCGAAGGTTACGACGCCTTCTTTGAATCTGAGAGCAAGTACGGTGGTTCCGTGAACTCCAATCTCGGCGCTGTGGCTTGAGATGGGAAGTCCTACTAATTCTTCGAACGGTTTGGCGAGAGGAGTCATCATTGTCCGGACCTCTGTCGGTATTTTTTGGCTTGGTCTGGGTCTACCCGTTTGAGCCTTCTGAGAAGTTCATTGCCACCTTCGGGTCGGTCAACTTCTGGTGTTTTGGGGCCGGTGTCATCTCCGAGTTTCTTTTCTGGGTCCCGCTGAATTTGCCGTTGTGATTGGTCGGCTTGGAATCTCGTGCTTGATTCAAATTGAAAGTGGGATGGGTTTTTCATGGCGGACGTTAGAGGTAGTGGTTTAGTGTTTTTAATCGTTTGGGCGGAGTGATTGTAGAACTTGGATGAAGGTTTCTACGTCAGAAATTTCCTTCAATGTCTCAGGATACGCCAGGTCGGGATAAAGTTCGACAAATTGGTTTGGATTCTGAGGGGTTTTGAAGTTGATTCCTCTCCAACCTACGGCTTGGATGTGGTTGCTCCATTTTTCAATCGCGACTGCTCTGGCAAAACTTCGAGGATGAGAAGAAGAGATATATGGGGGAAGGGAGGTATTGACTTCTTTGGAGAGTGCGAAAAAGAGACCTTCGTCTTGGTTAATGTTGGAGTACTCAAGGTCACAGGATTGAAGCAGTGGGTCGTTCCAGTCCACGTTCTCGGACTCTCGCACTTGGTCGAGGACGTGGAGTTTGGTTGCCCAGTCGACTCGTTTTCTGAAGGAGTTCCAGTCGTGGTTGAGAGATTGGAGTAGCGATCTTGATTGGTGGATTACCCACTCCATTTCATCATTCAGCTGAAGATGCTGTGCGGCTGCGAAGTAGGATTCAAAAATTTCGTAGGCGTTGGTCCAAGATTTTTCTAGCTCGATTGTGAATTTGAATTGGAAGTCTCGGGCTATGGATTTGAAGGCTTGGACCGGATTTTTTATCTTCCATGTTGGGGCAAGGTCTGCTTCGAGAAGATGGATGGCGAGTTTCACGAGCCCGATGCGCAAGGCGGTGCAAAACGGGTTCATGTTGGCATCCCCGCTTATGACATGGAGCCGAATCCAATCTGCGGGGTCTGCGTGGGGCTCATCACGGGTGTTGAAGATAGGTCGACGCCAGAGGGTTTCTGCGTTGGTGGTCTCTACAAAAAAGTCGGCTCTTTGGCTGAGTTGATAGTGGGTAGGATCGCCAGATTCATAGCCGACTTTGCCTGCTCCAGTGAGGATTTGGCGAACGATGAGCATGGGCAGGACGGCATTTTGAATTGCTTCTGCTGAATAGCTTCGCGGGATTGAATAGCTTTCGTGTGTGCCGTAGCTGGCGCCGTGATAATCGGTGTTGTTTTTGTAGAGTGAGTTTGGAATGTTAAACGTGTGGCTCAGCTTTTCCATTATCAGCTCGCCTTGTTGGTCGAGGCGGGCGAGTTCGAAAATGGAGAATGATTCGGGTGTCGCGTATTCGGGGTGTCCGTGATCATTGTAGAGTCTGGCACCGTTGGCGAGGATGCGATCTGCTCTGAGTTCAATGCTGGAGGCGTACTGCTTTCCTTGGTCAAATTTCGCATCGTTGGGGTCGATGGCAAGGTTTTTGAGTTGGAAGCCGCGAAGGTCATTCCGAGGATTTTCGTAGCGGTAATCCCATCCCGTGATGAAATCGAAACCACATGCCGCAGTGTAGGACTCAACAAAGGCTTGGGAGTCTTCGACTTGGGTTTTGGCGTCCCTGCCTTCGATGAGAAGGCCGTATTCGGTATCGGTTCCGGCGAGGATGGGGCGCATGTGGGTTTTAAGATTTATTGAATCGTATGGAACCTGATGAGAGCTGGTGATTTGCTCGTGCCAAAAACTGTGTTGGTTTGAGGAACGATTTTTGTTGCGGTGCTGAGTGGGTCTACGGTTCCCAGGTTTCGTGAAGTGGCGGGGAAGAGTGAGCTAGTGAGGAGTATGCCTAATCGGTGACCTTTTTTGAGTTGGTGGGAGGTGTCCCAGGTTCTGAATTTGGCTCGATAAGTTTTGCC
>JAPLCS010000060.1:0-2977 GCA_026392145.1 Fimbriimonadales bacterium
GGAAACCTCTCCGTATCGAACTTTGGTGCGATGACTAAAGCTCCAAACTTATCTCCAAGCACCCGAGCATGGTCACAATATTCATCGACATTCCGATTCGTACCGTGAAGAACAACAATCAGTCGCTTATGCTGATAGTTTTTTGGCTCATACCGATACACAAGAATTGGCATATCAGCATTAATCACCATCTGCGTAATTCCAGTTGGTAAAGCGGCAAGTTGATTTGCTTGACCAACCAACCCAAGCGCCAACATTCCCAAAGTTGAAACGATCACAACACGATTCTATCTTCTGCGAGTGGCCCAGAGCAGGCACAAATTCAGAGTTTTTTCAGCATTTTCTGATGAGGAATTCCGACTTCCTCAAAAATATCACCGTAGCCGACATAACCTAATCTCTCATAAAACGGAATTGCATAACCGCGTGAATGAAGAAAAGCAGATTCAAAACCCTGTTCCAAACCCCACTCCTCAACGTAGCTCATCAATAACCTACCAATACCAGTGCCTTGTAAACCAGCAATTACCGCAACCTGTTTAATTCGAATCGTCAAATCCATCGACTCTTCAGACGTCGCCATGGCGTAAGCAACAATCTCTCCTTCATTCTCACAAACAAAGTGGTGAAAAGAAGACTCAGCATTTAGCTGCTCAGACGTGTAATCCAACCCGAGCGGACGCCTGAGAACGTCCCTGCGCACTTCAACTGCCTGCCAGTAATCCTCACTACCATGCTCAATTTTGCGACATTCCAAGTTGACTATTCTCCCCACCAAGCAGGCTATAAATTATTTCTTTTTCTTTGCTGCAGGCTTGCTGCAGGCTTCGTACTCGTTTTAGCTCCGCTTTTTTTAGCCCCGCTCTTAGCTGTTGCCGTCTTTGCAACCGCTTTTTGGAATGGTGCTTTACGTGCAGGAGCTTTTCGGGCAACTCGTCCCGTACTAGGACCCGCTTCGCGCTTCTTAGAAAGCAATTCCGAAGCTTGTTCAGCAGTAATAGACAGTGGATCCATTCCCTTCTTAAGCGTGGCATTAGTCTCTCCGTCTGTCACGTATGGCCCAAACCGTCCACTCAACACTCTCACCGGACCAGCACAACCCTCAAGAACTCCAAATTCCTTAAGTGGGCCTGCTGCAACTCTTGCAGGACGCCCCTTCGGAGCAGAAAGTAGTTCTTTGGCGGCAGCGACCGTCAACGTTCCGCCTATTCTCCAATCTTCTACGGTTCTTCTCTCGGTACCCTGCTCCACATAAGGTCCGAATTTGCCCATCTTGAACCAAACTTCAAGTCCCTGGTCCTCACCGATGAGTCTTGGATAACTGCACAACAAGTTCAAATCATCTTGTGACAATTCTTTAGGATTAACGCCTGTCGGCAAAGATATCCAAGTTGGCTTTTCCTTCGCCTCAATTTCAGCCTCTGTTCGCTCAACTTCAAGGTAGTAACCAGTCCGGTACTTCAACAACAAGTTTCGCCCCGTCGCTGGATGAACACCAATAACATCACCACCCGATTGCTTCTGACTGAACAAGTCAAGCGCCTTGGCAAGTGTCAAATCGGCAGGAGCAAGATCATCTGGAACGTTCGCGTACTGCTTCTTGTCCCCCATCTGCAAGAAAGTCCCACCATCTTTTCCATTTCTGACAATAATCAAGTCACCGGTTTCAGGATGCTCCCCGATTGAAATATTAGGAAATGGAATCGCCATTTTTCGCTCTTCAACCATGGGTTTCAAACCAGGTCTGTTTGCATCACCCATAAAGAACTGCTGCAAATACTCCTTTGAATCCGCCTTCCCTTCAGATATTTCGTCCAAAGTTTCGTCCATTCGAGCGGTGAATCCAAAGTCCATGACTTCCTTAAAGTTCATGTCCAAAACTTCCATCGCCATAAACGCTCGCCAAGTCGGTACAAGGTTTTTAGCCTGCTTTCTGACATATCCACGATCAACAATTACCGAAATGATAGAAGCGTAAGTAGATGGCCGTCCGATTCCAAGTTCTTCTAACTTCTTAATCAACGTTGCATCCGTGTATCTCGCTGGAGGCAAAGTATGGTGCTCAGAAGGTTCCAATTGCTGAAGTTTGACCTCTTCACCTTTGGTGACTTTCGGCAGCATTCTCTCGGTGCCATCATCGTCCTCATCCTTCCCTTCTCGATAAACCTGCATGTAACCGAAGTCAACAATCTGGACTCCGTTCGCAGAAAAGGTCAACACGTTTCCTAAGTCTGACTTTGCTTCCGCTTCAACCTGCACCTCGGTTCTCAACACTTGTGCTGGCTTCATCTGTGAAGCGACCGTTCGTTGCCAAATCAAAGTGTAAATCTTATATTGGTCATCAGTCAAAAAGCCCCGCATTGACTCAGGAGTTCGCTTAACGTCAGTGGGTCGGATAGCTTCGTGAGCCTCCTGAGCATTCTTGACCTTACTGGCGTAAACATTCGGCTTTGAAGTAGTGGCGTCAGGATAATGCTTCTCAATGTAACCACGCACCTGAGCAAGTGCCTCATTCGACAGGGTCAACGAGTCAGTACGCATGTAAGTAATCAAACCCGTCTGCTCGCCTCCTAAATCAACACCTTCATAAAGGGTCTGCGCAATCCTCATCGTGCGATCAGCAGCGTAACCGAACTTACGGTTGGCATCCTGCTGCAGCGTCGTAGTCATGAACGGGGCGCTCGGCTTCCACAATCCTTCCTTAGTGTCGACCTTTTCAATAATGTAAGGCTTAATTTCTTTGGCGATTCCACCTAACTGTCCCGCATCTTTCGATGTCAACAGCCTCGCCTTGGAGTTGGACTTCAGTTTTCCTGTAAGTTCATCAAAGTCCTTACCTATCGCGACCTTCTCACCATCAATTTCGACCAGGCTAGCATTGAAGCTACCTGTCTTGGTGTCAAAAGTTGCTTTCAGGTCCCAGTACTCTGAACTAACAAAAACTCGCCGCGCTTGTTCTCTTTCGACAACGAGCTTA
>JAPLCS010000060.1:3030-19212 GCA_026392145.1 Fimbriimonadales bacterium
GACTCTGGACTCTTCCCGCACTAAGGTTTCGAGTCACCTTACTCCACAAAACCGGAGAAAGTGTGTATCCGTACAAGCGATCAAGAATTCTTCTCGTTTCCTGTGCCTCAACCAAATCAATATCAATTTCTCGCGGATTCTGAATCGCCTTCAAAATCGCATCTTTGGTGATTTCATGGAAAGCAATTCTGGAAACTTTAACTTTCTTAGATGGATTGAGCACTTGAAGCAAGTGCCAAGAAATCGCCTCACCTTCTCGGTCTTCGTCAGTCGCCAGTACCAATTCGTCCTTCGACTTCAGAGCCTGCCTGAGCTTACTGACCTGCTGGCTTTTTTCAGAAGGAACCTCATAGTAGGGTTCAAATCCCTCTTCAACATTAACACCGTAGTCTGCCCACCACTTTTTACGCACATCCTCTGGCAACGATTTAGAACCTGAAACAAGGTCACGAATATGGCCAATACTTGCCAAAACTTCATAATCTTTGCCCAAATACCCAGCAATAGTTTTTGCCTTGGCGGGAGATTCAACGATGACGAGTTTAGTTGCCATGGAGTTTATAGCGAACCTTCAAACGAGGCTCAACGCAGACTACTACGTCACTTCGCGAGAAGATTCCCGTAAATGATGACCTTAATTGCACCTTTTTTGAATACCTTTTTTCGAATCATTATAAAAAGTGGTGCAATAGACCCCAAATTTGTACGTCTTTACTACGATAACATGCCACTTCTCGCCTTTGCTGCCGCCGTTCTGTTTCTTCCCAAAGCAATCTCATATCCATACACCACAGGCGTTAACGGACACCTTGCAACGAATGTGCCTTCAAGCTTCAGCCAAGGCTCAACAGTTTCGGCAAAAACAGAAGAGTTTTTTGGCATCTACCTTCAAAAACAAAAGATTGGATTCTCAACATTCCGAACCGAACCAACAAAATGGAAACTCAACGGTTCAATGGCGGATGCCATGAAATCAAATACCGAGATGAGTGTTTCAATGGGCCTAATAGGTTCCGATGTGACCATCAAGGTGCAAACCGAAACAATTTCCATAAACGGAAAACCAGTCCACATGGAGTTTTTCCAAGAGAGTGCGGGGAGAACTCAACGAGTAAAAGCTGACTTTTCCAAGACAGAGATCAAAGCATCAGTCGACAACAACGGAGCAAAGTCAACCGCGTCATTAGCTGTCCCTACGGATGGAGCAGTGGTAGATGACGTGCTCACACCGTTTCTTGGCAATTCGTCCGCCAAAACCCAAACTTTTTATGTATTCGACCCTTCAACAGTGACCGTTGTAAAAAACACCGCCAAGTCAAAAGGAAAGCAAAGACTTACCTACGCGGAAGATGGAAAACAAATTGAGGTTGAAGCAAATGTAATTGAAGTCTCAGAGCCAAGGCTCACTACAACTGTCTACCTCACCTCGTCTGGTTCTCTTATCAAAGCAACCTCCACACTTGGAATTGACTACGTTCGAGAAACAAAAGCCTTGGCGACCAAACCTGCAGACCCCAATCAAACTGCACCAGATTTAGCCGCGGTCAGTTCCATCGTGCCGACACCTAGCATCAATAATCCACTGGCGCTAAAGGCTCTTTCGATAGAACTTAAAGCAGACAACACGGCGCCTATCCCCAATGATTCCAGCCAGAAAAAAAAAAAAAAAGGGGATAGCTGGTCAATAACTGTCGCTCCTGTTCAGTTGCAGTTATCAAGATCTATTTCAATTGCATCTGCAGGCGCTCAAAAAGCTGAATGGAAAAAACCTTCCATGCTTATTCCAAGCACAAGCAACCAATTCAGAGCATTAGCAAAAAAAATCATTGGAAAGAAAACCGATGTTAAGAGCGCAACGCTTGCCATCCGCCAATGGGTCCACGACAATATGACCGCAAACGCGGGTATCGGCGTCCTGCGCGATGCCTCCGAAGTCCTCAAAGCCAAAGAAGGCGTTTGCAGGGACTACGCCATCCTCACCACCACCATCCTGAGAGCAGCCGGAATTCCGACACGCCTCGCAAGCGGCATTGTAAACTTTGATGGAACGTTCTACTACCACGCTTGGAGCGAAGTGTGGACCGGCTATGACTGGGTAGGTGTAGACAGCATTCCTGACTCTGCACACTTCACTGCAACTCACCTCAAAATGTCACAGGGAAATGTAGATAAAGCCTTCTCATTCACAATTCTTTCAAATGCGACAATAAAGGTAATTTCGGCGAGATAAAAGCGCCAGTGAAATCGTCTATATCTAGTTCAAGTCAAAGTACCGAAAATAAACACTATGAAGTCAGCACCAGCACCCAAGAAAAAGCCCAATCAGCAACAAACAACCTCGTTGTTTCAATGGGCAATGCTGGTGGTGTTCTCAATCTTTACAACGATTCCTTTTGTCATCTTCGGGCCTGATGTAGTAAACGCTATCGGAAAGAAAATCTACGATGGCTACCAACCACTTCCTAACACCCCTGCCAACCTCATTCCTCTAGTACTTGCGGGAATCATCGTTGGCTGGTTCCTCTCTACCCTGCTGATCAGAATTGGAACACTTTTAGGAAAGAAGTGGGAGAAGACCGACGATAGTGAAAAAGTCACCATGTTCGTTGGAACGGTGCTTGGCTTTGTTGTTGCCACGTTTTTCATTAGTCTACTCAGTAGCTTCAATCTTGCCAAGCAAGTTGTTGCCCTGTATGTTCTTGGCATTGGTGTCCTGTTCACTGCTTTCACCATCTACGCCCTCCACACCATGAAGGAAACCCTACCTTGGTACCGAGGCAAGGTGAAAGCAAAACGAACCGGGATGAAAATCCTCGACACCAACGTCATCATCGACGGAAGAGTCTATGATGTCGCCCAGTCAGGATTCATTGAAGGCCAAATCTACGTTCCCCAATTCGTTCTCGAAGAGCTTCAATACATTGCAGACAGCCACGACCCGCTCCGCCGACAGCGTGGCAAACGCGGTCTAGACATCCTCAAACTCATGCAATCTGAGTTCAATATTGAAGTTGGTGTCCACGATCGACTCGCACCAGAGCAGAGTGATGGCGTTGATTCCCGATTGGTAAGATTGGCAACTGCGGTAGGTGGCGATCTCGTTACCAATGACCACAACCTAAACCGAGTCGCAACTCTCCAAAACGTTCGTGTCCTAAACATCAACGACTTAGCCCTCTCTCTCAGACCCAATGTTTTGCCCCAAGAATCCCTGATTCTTTCCATTGTTCGAGAGGGCAATCAGCACGGGCAAGGGGTTGGCTATCTTGAAGACGGAACGATGGTAATTGTCGAAAACGGCCGAGAACATATTGGCGAAACCCGAGAAGTTATGGTCACTCAGGTCATTCAAACAGAACGGGGTAAGCTGATTTTCGCTGAGGTTGAGGGTCCTGAGGTGGATAATACACACCGAAGAAAGTCACCCAAGAAGCCCATCGGATAGTGCTTTATGAAATTAGCCGCAGTCCTACTAGCTGCCGGGAGCGGAACTCGATTCGGTTCTGACAAACTTCTGGTTCAGATTGGAGGACAACCTGTATGGTGGCACTCATTCCAAGCACTCCTTCAACAACCAGACATTCAACAAATAATTGTTGTCTGCAGCGAATCAAACTTTGCGGAGATTCGAGAGCGCATTGCAGGTCGAGCTGAAGTGATACTCGGAGGGGACACACGAACCGCGTCATCCCTCGCCGGGCGATGGCGAGCCGCCCAACTCAAGTGTGAATCAGTACTTTTTCACGATGCCGCCCGGCCATTTGTACCAAAGGAAGTAATAACCAGAGTCATTTCCGCCATTGAGTCAGGCAAAGCGGTCGCCGCTGCAGTACCTGTGGTAGACACCATTAAGGAGTGCTCCGTTGAACTTGCTCACCAAGTCATCAACCATCTTGACCGAACCAAGCTGTGGGCAATGCAAACCCCACAGGGAGGTCCCATACACTGGTTCAGCGAAGCATTTACCAAAGTCAACGAAGCCACAACGGATGACCTTGAACTTCTTGGGAAAGCAGGGTTCGAAACCCACGTTGTTCTAGGCGACCCGATCAACTTCAAAATAACAACTCCCGAAGATGCCATCCGAGCCCAATCTCTCATGAACAGAGAAAACAGAACGGGACTCGGCTACGATATCCACCGATTTAGTACGGAAGCAGATCGTCCATGTTGGTTAGGGGGAGTTCTCTTCGAAAATGAAACTGGTCTCGATGGTCACAGTGATGCCGACGTTGTACTCCATGCCGTAGTTGATGCCCTCCTCGGTGCCATTTGTGCGGGAGATATCGGTCAACTCTTCCCCAACGATGACCCAACCAACAAAAACCGAGCCTCCTCAGAGTTCCTCGAAGCCGCAAGGGACAAAGTAAGAAGTGAAGGTTGGAGAATCAACCACATTGACATCGCCATCCAAGCTGAAAAGCCAAAAATCATGCCGAGGGCGCTGGATATCAGAAAACGAATTGCCGAAATTCTCGACATCGATTCAAGTCGAGTCAGTATCAAAGCCACCACGAACGAGGGATTAGGAGCAATCGGTCGCGGAGAAGGAATTGCTACCTTTGCGACGGCATCTGTTGCAAGATAGCCTCTACTTCCTTGGCCTGCTCAGGTGTATCAACCGCCACTGCAGATTCTTTTCCTTCCACCATTCGTATAGAAACTCCGTTCTCCAGGAACCTAAGTTGTTCTAGGCTTTCACTTAACTCGAGTTCACCCTGCTTCCAAGTCGGATAGATTCCCAACACTTCTCGGGTGTATCCGTAAATACCGATATGCTTTTTATAAAGCACCTGAGTCTGATTTCTAGGAAACGGAATCGGAAACCGACTAAAGTACAGAGCGTTTCCATCAACAGCCGTCACCACCTTCACCGCAGCAGGGTTTGGCTTCTCTTCCTCTTTCAACAGCGAATAAGCGCTAACCATTTTCGTGCCATGTTCTTCAAAAGCGCTTGCAACCGAACGAATAGTCCCCAAATCTATGAGAGGCTCATCGCCCTGAACATTCACATAAAACTCAGCAGCCACCGTCTCAGCAAATTCGGCAATCCTGTCCGTTCCCGTAGGATGGTCTAACCGAGATTGATGCACCTTGGCGCCAAAACTGCTCGCAACACTCAAGATATCATCGTCAGGACTCGTAATATAAACATCATCACAAGCCCCTGAAGCCACCGCACGCTCATACACCCATTGAATCATTGGTTTGCCGCAAAGAGGAACCAACGGCTTACCTGGAAAGCGAGTACTCGCCATACGAGCCGGAATAACAATCACTGATTTCATAGATTTGTAGCTTCTGCAGGTCCGCCAGATGCCTTTCCAGGAATCGGCACTGAACTAGTTGGTGCTTGAGTATCAGTCACCAGATATTTATCTAAGCCAAGTGCTTCGATAAGCAGTTGATGCCCAAGCGTAATCGTGACCTGAAATCGCTTTTTCTTATTGGGTGTTCGACTGATCATCAAAACATCCTCACTATAAGCCGTCCACCAAGTTTCGGTATTGCCCCGCTTGGTGAGCTCAAATTTTGCATCCGGAACTGCCGCCTGTAACTCCGCAAGCAAAATAGCAAACTGGTCAGCATCCGAGGATTCCAGTTGATGCATGGCCAACAGCACCTCATCATCCCGAGTGATAATTCCAAAACCTTCTTGGCTACTCTCCCAGCCCTTCGATTTCAATACCTCTGGAAAACCAGGAACTTGATCATCAATCGGAAATCCGCGGCTTGGACGTGGAAACAATGAAAGAGCTTTTTCAGGCGATTCACCCAATCTGAGAACTCGCTTGCCGTTTGCCATCGCCAAAAACGATGGAGACGTATACTCTTCAATTCTTGCACTCAGCTCACGATGAATCGGCTGCTCAAAGCTTTCAACCTCTGCTCCTGCACACCCTAACACGCTGACAAAAGCGATCAAGCAAACCAATGAATGTTTAAGCAAGCGAACCAGATTCATCGTTCCCCTTCCAATTAAATAATCAACCGACTTTGACAATCGTGTAATTCGTCATTCCCGCCGGAGCCTCTACCTGCACCTTATCACCGGTCGTTCGACCAAGCAGAGCTTCCCCAAGCGGTGAACCAATTGAGACCATATCTTTGGCGGGATCAGCCTCAAAGCTCCCCACCAAAGTAATAGCAAGTTCGTCTCCAAACTCCTCATCCAGCAGAGTTACCTTTGAACCCAAGTGAGCGATCTCACCCGTAACGTCTGGACGCTCAACAATCTTGGCGTGCATAAGCGCCTTCTCTAAATCATTTATTCGACTTTCAAGTCGTGTTTGGTTGAGTTTTGCCTCGTGGTAAGCAGCATTCTCCCGAAGATCACCATGAGATTTAGCTTCTCGAATTGCCTCAGCAACGGCCATTCGAACAGGACCGTTCAGCTCCTCCAACTCTTTTTTCAGTTTGTCGTAACCTTCTTTGGTTACTTGAATTTCCTTGGCCATGAATCAAGTATTGTAGCATTGATGATGATGAATGAGGAGGTACCAATTCAATTGCCAAGCAATTCGAACCTAGTTTCGGTCATTATTGTCAGCTACAATACGAAACCCCAACTCACTCATTGCCTCGAATGTCTAAAGGAGTCGCTACATGAAGTAATCGTAGTGGATAACCACTCTACCGATGGCTCGCCAGAAATGGTTCTATCGAAGTTCCCCAATGTAAAGCTCATCCAGCTCAATGAAAATCAAGGATTCGGAAGAGCAAACAACCACGGTATCGAGTTAGCGACCAACGATTTGATTCTCTTCCTGAACTCCGATGCTTACGCTAAGCCAGGAGCCATAGAGAGGCTAGCTGTCACCATGCAAAATATGAACGTGGTCGCCTGCGGAGGAAAACTACTCAACCCAGATGGCTCACTTCAAGAATCAGTCACTCGAGGGCTGTCACTATGGTTCGTGCTCCTGGAACAATTACTCCTTGAACCCATGTTCCGAAAAATCGGCCTAGGTTACTGGATCACCCAACAACTGCAGAACAAACCGGAATCCTCAGTAAGGCAGGTCATGGGCGCATGCCTAATGACCAGAAAATCACTTGGTGAACAATTTGACCCTCGATTCTTTCTCTACTGCGAAGATACGGAACTTTGCTATCGGCTCATATCACACGGAGAAATCCACTATGTTCCCGAGGCAGAGTTCATACACGAATTAGGAGCTTCAAGCACTAACGAACGATGGAAGTCAGTAATTCGCTACAACAAGGGCAAGGAACTTTACTTCCGAATCCACTTCGGCAAGATCACTTCCGCTCTGTGTTGGCTGATCAACAAAGTTGGAGCACTCCTTCGTGTGGTCATTTCCCTGCCACTAGCTCCCTTGAAAACAGAACACAAAGCCAAACTGGCAATCTTCTGGAAAGTTCTTTGGAGCTAGCACGCTAGTTCAAAGCGTTCCATTCAAAGCGTTCCATAAAGACGATCGCCAAAATCACCAAGCCCTGGCACAATGTACTTTTTATCATTCAAGCATTCATCTACCGAGGCGGTGACAATCGTTACGTCCGGATGTTGATGATTAAGAAACGAAACTCCCTCCGGAGAAGCAATAACACACACCATAATGCAGGACTGAGCCCCAGCTGCCTTCAATCGTCCAATCGCCTGGGCCGCTGAACCGCCTGTGGCGAGCATCGGATCGAGAACCATTGTCGTCCGACCCTCTAGCTTGGGCAATTTCATGTAGTAACTCCTCGCGATAGCTGTGTCCTCATGTCGCTCCAATCCAACGTAACCCACAGCAACATCCGGGAATAAATCCAAAACTGGTTCGAGCATGGACAAACCCGCCCGCAAAATCGGAACCGCCGCAATGCCACCATCTAAGGATTCGACCCGAGTAGTGGTCAAAGGAGTTTCTACTTCATGCCGCTTAGTGGGCAACGACTTTGTCGCTTCAGTCACAAGCAATGTGGTCATTAACCGACTCACGCGCCGAAACTGCTCCGGCATCGTATTCACATCTCGAAGCTGCCCAAGATAATGACTTGCAAGAGGATGATGCACTACGGTGACTGACATAATTAAGATTATAAGCTCAAAACTGACAAGCGACTGGATTCAAATCAACACTTAGTCTTCTTCAGTGGTAATCGTAATAGTCTGGTCGACTGCATTAAAGTCAACTTCAGCATCGAGAGCTTCAGCAACAAACCTTAAAGGAACAAAGGTTGTTCCCTTAATCAGTACAGGAGCCACTTCCATTCGAATTTCCGCTCCATTTCGCTTCGCAACCTTTTCGCCAATCATAAGTTCAAATCGAACATTTTCCTTTTCAGCGGTTACCTGCTTGTGAATCAAATCGTACTCAACATCAGCCCCAAGCGATTCAAAAAGCGGTCGGAACGGAACCATGGTTCGCCCCATGATTTCCCTCGGTCCATTTGCACCGAAGACCAATTCCTTTCCATCTACAATCACCTTTATGGTCTTCTTAGCCACGACACCTTTCCCATCAACACCCTTCACGTTCTGACTAGGTGTTGTGCTTGATTGAGTAGTAGTAGATTGGGTTGTTTCCTGCTTCTGCACATCAGTTTGCTTTACTGGATCCTGAGCCCCATCCTGTAACCCAATCCATGATAGAGAAAGACAAACGGTAGCAACGAGCAATTTCATACACCAAATTGTAAATCAAAGCGGTAGCCTTTGACCACAATGTCTGAAAAATTGAGTCGTTCGGTAGGATTTGCTGCTCTAAGTTGCGCAGTGGCAGTAGCACTGGGAGCCTTTGGCGCCCACGGACTTGCCGATAAAGTCTCACCTAAAGACCTCGATACATGGAAGACTGCCGCCCACTACCATCTCATTCACTCCGTGGCTCTCGTAGCTTTATCTTTGATGGACACCGAGAACAAATTAAAAACCGTTCGACTACTCCTCTGGATCGGGATTGTCATCTTCGCAGGTTCACTCTATACGCTAGTCCTCTCTCAGCAACGGATACTTGGAGCAATCACCCCACTCGGCGGTCTTTCACTCATTTCCGCATGGGTGTTACTAGGCGTCCAATGCCTAAAATCTAAAAACTAATCGCAAACTGTTATTGCTCGCAACACTTATAGTCTTTCGAGTGGTTTACTACGTCCATAAGCTATGGCACATATGAAAGGATGCATATGAATAGAAGAACAAAAATTGTCGTTACCCTAGGGCCCGCCGTCGATTCAAAAGAGAAAATCCAAGAGTTAATTACTGCTGGGATGAATGTGGCCCGATTAAACTGCAGCCACGGCGACTGGGAAGCAAAAAGTAAGTACATCCAATGGATTAGAGAACTAAGTCCAGACTGCGGACCAGTAGCCATTCTTGCTGACCTACAAGGCCCTAAATTCAGGGTGGGCGACCTTCCATCTGGCGGACTAGACCTCGTAGCAGGTCAACTCATCACAATCGGGAAAGAAGCGCAATTACCAATCTCACAACAAGAAATTCTCGATGAAATGGACCCGGGTGAACGACTTTTGCTTGGTGACGGTGAAATCGAAATCCGAATTGAATCGAAAGATGGAGAATGGTTCAAGGGAACCGTCATTACCGGTGGCAACCTGAAAAGTCGCAAAGGAGTAACGCTCGTCGGCCAGGCATTCAAAGTTCCGGCATTAACTCCTAAAGACATCGAAGACCTCCACCAAGCGGTCAATCACAGCGTCGACTTCATCGCTCTCAGCTATGTAAAAAATGCCCAAGATATCGAATACCTCAAAGAAGAAATTGCCAAGCTAAACGCAAACGTTAAGATCTGCGCAAAGATTGAAACTCCAGAAGCCATCCAAGACCTCAACAACATCCTTGAAGAAGTTGATATTGTGATGGTGGCTCGAGGCGACATGGGGCTTCAAATGGAAATTGAAGACGTCCCAAGGCTACAAAAACAAATCATCCAACGATCACGCGAACGAGGCATCCCCGTAATCACGGCAACTCAAATGCTGGAAAGCATGATGGTCAATCCTCGCCCCACCCGAGCTGAAGTTTCTGACGTATTCAACGCAATCCTTGACGGAACCGACGCCGTAATGCTCTCAGGCGAAACAGCGGCAGGTCAATATCCCATCGAATGTGTACGGGTCATGTCTCGAATCGCCCTCGAAGCTGAATATGAACTTGGCGAATCAATTTTCATTCGAGAAACTCAGCACGAACCAGAAGAACACACCGAAGCGATGGCACTAGCTGTAGCGACGCTCGAAAGACAGTTAGCACCTGCGGCAGTAGTCACTTCTTCAACAAGCGGTCAAACACCGCGCCTAGTAAGCAAGTTCAGACCCAAAGCAAACATCCTATGCACCAGTTTCAAGCCAGAGACAGTGGCGTACATGGCAGTCGTATGGGGCGTCGAAGCCGTACTCACACCACTCCCACCCAGAGACGCTGATCTTTTTGAAGAAGTCACGAATACATTCGTTGAGAAAAATCGTCTTAAAGGCGGTGATTTGGTGATTCTCACATCAGGAGTACCTGCCGGAGTTGCAGGCAACACCAACCTCATTCTCACTCAGGTGGTTAAACAACGTGGCAGCTAGGCGGAAGAAGAAGCAACCAATTATCATTGTCAGCGCACTCTTAGGAATCGTCGCTGGGATAGCCGCTGCCAAAGGTCCCTGGCGCGTGTGGTTCCAACAAACTCAAGAACTTAAAAAGGCAGAAACTCAGCTTTCAAGTCTTCAAAAGTATGAGGAGTCTCGCAAAGCAGATAACAACCTCGATAACCCCATACGGCGAGAGGAAGAGGCCCGAAAGCGAGGATTTGTACCCCCCGGCGAACAACCCATCAAGTAACCAATAGCCATGCTATCACCACTGTTGTTACTCTCCATCGAGTTAAAGCTTGATCAAAAGTTCGTCTATGAAACCGAATGGACACCAGCAGCAACACAGGTAGCAACTGTGACAAACGGTTCCAAATCTGAAAAAGTCGAACCCATCAAACTACTTTGGGAGTTAAAAGTAATCGGAGAAGATAAGCAAAAATTCACCATCTCGCTCAAGCAAGGTGAAGCCCAACCCGTAACTTGGCAACTTAATCGAAACAACAGCATTGCAACTCGGCCACCCACATCTCCAGGAATTCCCACAAAAATTTGGCGAATCATCGAGGGTCTCCTTCCCTCAAAGCCCAACGAAGCATTCAGAAACAAATCGTGGCTCGTTGATTATTTCGAAGGAACCGACTCCGAGGGCAGCGCCGCCATGCAGGTCACCTTTAAGAAGCCAAAAACTATCTTCAGCTACCGAGAAGGATCAGGAGCGCATGCAATCGGAGAATGTATCCAAAGCTATCAATTCCCTCTTCCTTCGCACCTAAAAATCCAATTCATCGGCGGAACCACCTTTGTTCTTAACCGACAACAAGAAAAGAAGAAGGACAAATAGGATATATTTTCCGAGATGATTGCTAAAGCGAATTCTGCCACCCTCAGCGGAATTGAGGCGTTACCAATCGTGGTCGAAGTTGACCTCCAACCAATAACCGACAGAATGTTTGTCCTTGTTGGGCTTCCTGACCAAGCAGTAGCCGAGAGCAGAGAACGAGTGCGCTCCGCCATCAAAAACTCGGGCTTGGATTTCCCTCGCAAAACCGTCATGTGCAATCTCGCACCTGGCGATATCCGTAAGCAAGGCCCATGGTTAGACCTTCCCATTGCCTGCGCAATCCTCGCCGCCAATGAATCCATTCCCATTGAGTCCCTTCACGAAACCATGATTCTCGGAGAGTTGGGGCTAGACGGCATCCTCCGTCCCATTGATGGAGCCGTGAGCGTTGCACTCATGGCACTTGAGAAAGGATTCAAGCGTCTTATCCTCCCTAAGGTCAACGCCCTAGAAGCCGCAGTAGCGGTTGGAGTCGATGTGTACGGAGTAACAAACCTTATTGAAGCGGTTGAACTGCTCAACGGTTCTACCCTTTTCGATCCCGTCAAGTTTGACGACTCTCCTGATGCACGACTCCCCGACTATCAGATTGACTTTGCCGATGTCAAAGGTCAAAAACACGCTATCCGAGCACTCGAAATTGCTGCAGCTGGTGGACACAATGTTCTGATGGTCGGTCCACCAGGCTCCGGCAAAACCATGCTCGCGAGAAGAATGCCCACCATCCTTCCTCTCTTAACCCTTGAAGAAAGCATTGCCGTTACACGCATCCACTCATCAACCGGTCAAAAGGCAAGTAAAGAAGGACTTGTATGGGAACGCCCCTTCCGCTCGCCGCACCACTCAGCCTCACACGCCGCGATTGTTGGCGGAGGCAAGAACCCCAAGCCAGGCGAAATTTCGATGGCGCATTTCGGTTGCCTTTTTATGGACGAAATGCCAGAGTTCGATCGAACAGTGCTCGAAGCGCTTCGCCAACCGTTGGAGGATGGAGTCGTAACCGTCGCAAGAGTGCAAAATACCGTGACCTTTCCCGCTGAATGTATCCTTATCGGCGCCATGAACCCATGTCCGTGCGGGTTCCGAGGGCTCCCAGAGCAAAAATGCGTCTCTTCTCCATCCAGTTGTATTCGCTATGCAGGCAAAATCAGCGGTCCACTGATGGACAGAATTGATATCCACATCCAAGTCCCACGACTCAAAACTGATGACCTCATGGATAAAGCACCTGGTGAACCAAGTTCGGCCATCAGAGATCGTGTGATCAAAGCCAGAGAACTCCAATCACAACGTCTTGGCGGTGCGAGAATCAACGCGAAAATGAGTCCAAAGGAAATTCGAGAGATGATTTCCCTCTCACCAGAAAGTGATCAATTCATGCGCCAAGTGTCCGCAAAACTAAATATTTCCGGTCGAGTATTCGATCGCATCCTGCGTGTAGGAAGAACCATCGCCGACCTCGCCCAGTGCCCCGAAGTTCAAAAGAACCACCTCGCAGAGGCGGTTCAATACCGAGACGTTTCTATCAGCTAGCCTTTACTCCTAAGGTCAGCCTCAAGGAGTCGAAAGTTTCTGGTACAAGTACCTCAACACCGATGCCATCACATGAGGACGAGAGGTTTCTTTACCAATGCTATGATCATCTCGCGGGTATGCGAGCGTATCAAAATAAACTCCCGCATCGATCATTCTCTGCATCAATCGAGCAGTATCTTGGTACAACACGTTGTCATCCAGCATCCCATGAACGAGCAATAAGTTATCTTTCAAACCGCCTGCGTAGCTAATCGGCGAACACTTGTCAAACCACTCTTTATCAGTCCCAACCAGTCCCAACCGTCGTCGTGTGTACCATTCGTTGTACGACTTCCAGTCCGTAACACTCGCAACCGCCACTCCAGCGTAAAATTCACCCGGCTTAGTGAGCAAACTCATACAAGTCAAAAATCCGCCATAAGACCATCCCCAAATGCCGACGCGATCGCCTCGAACAAACGGCTGGGAAGCTAGAAACTTCTTGGCAGCAACTGCCTCATCGACATCAATAATTCCCATCTGGCGATAGTAACCGCTGTTGAAATCTCCACCTTGTCCCCAAGATGATCGGAAATCAACACTCAGAACCACCATATCAAGATTCATGGCAGCATAATGCTCCATTCCGCCTGCCCAGGCAGCCTTTCCAGAGTCTGCATACACATTCGAAATTAAGGCAGGATGCTTCTTAGTCATATCCAAACCAGGCTTGGTGTACATCAAACCATAGATGGTCGATCCATCTGGCCCTGAGAAAGAAATGGGCTTCACGTCCGCCATTTTTAGCTTGCTGAACTCAGCGGTCTGCGAAACAGTCATTCGCTTCATTTCCGGCAAGACAGCGTAAAGTTCAGAATTAATCGTACGGTCGCTTGCCAACGTGGCAATGCTCTTTCAATCCTCACTTACAAAAGGGAGCTCCGACCAGTTAAATGCTTCCAGCCGAATAACCGTTCTTCATCACCACATGAGTCTCTTTTTCACCATTGGGTCCAATCACCACAATCTCTGTGGTTAAAGGCAATATTGTCCGACTTCTTCGGTCGCATCCAAGCGCCAAGGTCATGAAATTCCTGATAAATAGGCTTGATATCCTTTCCATCGACGTTCATGCTAAACAAACTGCGATTAATAAAATTGCCACCTTTAACGTCGGTCCCAAACAGAATTCGCTTTGAGTCACGTGTCCAAGCTATTTCTCTCCAGTCGTTTAACGTATTTTTTGGAGCCTTTTCCTTGTACACATCCTGTTTGGTCACTTTTTCAGGATTAACAACCGAAATCGTGTACTCCATAAAGTCATCTTTGAACCAACTAAACGCCAACTTACTCCCATCCGGAGACCACTTGAATCCAATCATCCAGTGATAACGAGGAACATCGGGAACAAACTTCACCACTCCACCGTCGGTCGAAACAATACCGATTTGGTTATCATTCGAAAGTTCTCCGTTCCACGTTCGCTGAATCGGCACGACCGTAGCTCGGTCCTTGCTAAAGTCCATCATCACATGGCTTCCAACCTTGGAAGAATCCCCCCAAACTACTCCGAGCCACTTACCATCGGGTGAAAACTCGTACGACTCGATAGAAGTATTTGGCTTGCTTAAAAAGGTGAGCTGCTTAATGCGTCCCGTCTTACGGTCCATTTTGAAAACATTCACACCATCGGTGTAACTAAAAAACTTTCCATCCTCAGAATATCGAACCCCAATGACTCGAGAAGAACCATCAACCAGAGGTCTTAAATCAGTGCCATCAGCATCCACCAGCCAAGTCCTTCCCTTATAAGAGAACATGAGTTCCTTGCTGTCAGGCGACCACTGAGCTCCAGATATCCCCGCATCGTAAAGTTCAGCTTCCTTCTTGTCATCCTCTTTTCGAGAGTCATCCTGCCGAGGAAGGTCTTTTATGGTGCTTGCCTCAACTATCCGCTTTGGCTTTCCATTTGGAAAATCAACTACATACAGATCTAGCTTTCGAATTCCAGTTGTATTCCAGCCAAAAGCCACCTTGTGACCATCAGGCGCCATGGACGGTGCCGACGGTGAACGCCCCTGAATTAACGGATACTGGTACATTCGTTCCACGGTGAGATCCGCTTTAGGTAAGCCCTGTGCAACTGCACCACTGCTTAATCCAAAGCTGGCTAGCACGAGGCTTACACCAAGTATCAAACGACTATTCATCAAAGATTTCATAACAGACCTTTTGCTTGCGACACTACATTTTCAACAGAAAAACCAAATACCTTAAACAATTCCCCTGCAGGACCCGACACACCAAACTGGTCAATGCCAACCTGCGCAGTTGAATACTTTGCCCAACCAAAAGTTGAACCCGCTTCAACAGAAAGTACAGGAACTCCAGAAGGAAACACTGACGAATGATATTCACTGGTTTGCTGTTCAAATAGGAACCAACTCGGCATGCTTACCACCGAAGTAGCAATACCCTCTGACTCCAACACCTTCGCAGCTTCAACGCAGAGCGCAACTTCTGAGCCAGTGCCTACCAGAATCACCTTAGCATCACCAGAAGCAGGAACCAAAGTATAAGCCCCCTGTTCTAGCGGGTGATTAGCCACGCAGTCAGGAGAAACAACTGGCAAATTCTGCCTACTCAACGCCAACAGAGTCGGCGTAGTCTCAGATTCAAGCGCAATCTTGTAGGCAGCCGAAGTCTCATTGCCATCGCATGGTCGAATCGTGTTCAAATTCGGAATTGCTCTCAAGGCCGCCAAATGCTCAATGGGTTGGTGGGTAGGTCCATCCTCACCCAAGCCAATAGAATCGTGCGTAAACACAAAAATGGTCGGACAGTCCATCAAAGCCGCTAACCGAATTGACGGTCGGCAATAGTCAGTGAACTGCAAGAATGAAGCGGCAATCGGTCGCATTCCACCATGCAATTGCATCCCATTCGCCGCCGCCGCCATCGCGTGCTCCCGAACGCCATAATTCACATTTCGCCCTTCAGGAGACCCAAACTGAATGGAACTCACGTTATGAATGTGCGTGAAGTTCGATTCTGCAAGGTCAGCACTACCGCCAATGAGGCTTGGAACAACCTTAGACAAATCATTCAGAACCTTCTCACCGTTCTTTCGCGTCGCTATCGATTCACTAAACGTCGGTAGTGAATTAGTCCAACCCTCTGGCAACACCCCATTCATTCGATCAACATACTCTTGTGCCTCAGCCGGATATTGCTGAGCGTAAGCGTCAAATACTGCATTCCACTTGTTGACC
>JAPLCS010000417.1 GCA_026392145.1 Fimbriimonadales bacterium
CACCCAAGTATCTCCATCCAATATCTCCAGTCTGTAGTGCAATGAAGCAATTAAAATTCATCGTGGCTTTGGAGACCGTTGCTTCGAAGTCTGATTTTGACTTGACATTCCACAGTCCTGAAACCGCTTCGTATGATTTCAGCTCCCTTTTCGCATACACTCTCTTTCTGGAAAACCCAATGAACTTGGATGGAACTTCATAAACAATTGGCCCAAACTCAGTCTCTCTCCTTGCCAAAAATTTTGATTCACCGCCTTTTACAGGAACTTGTACTGAAACAATCTTTATTGGTTTTTCCGTGTCGTCTACTTTGTACTTTCCATCCTTTACTTTGCTCAGATAGATATCTTCAGTATCAGCTACACCCGTAGTAAGCCCCCAGGCCGCACTCTGAGTTGCTCCTACTAAAACTCCAGGCACTCCCGGTACCGTCATTCCGGCTACATCTAAATCGGGAGAGTGAAGTGAAATTTCATGAACGTAAAGGACTTTTTGTCTTAGACATGGAAGGTGAGACGACCACACAATAGCTACCAGATTGAAACGGAGTTCTGAGACTTTCAGCTTTGGTTCTTGCTTCATTCATTGAAGCAACACGTGCACCCGGCAGTAACTCAAACATGGATAAGTCAGGAAGTTGAGTGAGGTGCCTTAATGTAATGCTCGGTGAAAGAGAGGGGAACTTTGGTGGGATAACTTTGTCGTCTTCTGCATAGCAGGTTGGAATTGCGGACGGATCATTTTGCCAGGCAAGGTCATCAAAAACATCTAGCGCTCGCTTTCCAATTTTTGACTGAGCTTCTAAGTACCGGTAAAGAGCAAAATTCCTGAGTTCACCTGCACCACCTCTGCCGAAAATCTGAACAAGTTGAATGGTAATTGCTGCTGAATCAATTTCTGTCCATGGTTTGGGTTTTAGCTCATTCTCTGCATATTGAGGAGGCAAATTGCCTTCAGAGATAAACTTATTAACACCCTTTGCATATTGCCTGAACCATTCTTGAACTTTCGGTTCAAGTGTTTCAAATTGCTCTCTTATTTCGGTCTGAGTATAGAACTGCTGAAACTGCTGTAAATCAGCCGAAAAAGATTTTTCACCAAAGACCTCCGCTAACTGACTTTGAGCAGTTCTTCGACTCATTTCCATTTGCCAGAGGCGATCCTGAGCAGTGGCATATCCTGCCCAATACATAGCTTCATTGGTCGTATTG
This sequence comes from Fimbriimonadales bacterium, assembly GCA_026392145.1. Classification (GTDB taxonomy): domain Bacteria; phylum Armatimonadota; class Fimbriimonadia; order Fimbriimonadales; family Fimbriimonadaceae; genus Fimbriimonas. Next base: position 1,213 of record JAPLCS010000417.1, read on the forward strand.
GCCCGAATAACTGGCACGCCGTAATCATCTCTCGAAAGTGGCGTCGGTTTATGAGGATTCAAAATTGCTAATGCCAAAGAAAGCCACATATCGATAGTTTAGCTCGTTCCCCGGATAAAACAAAAAAAGCTCCACAAGACAATGTGGAGCTTTTCTCATCAATAGAATTTTCAGACTATGGAGTAGCCTTCTGAAGTCCCTCAAAGTTAATTCGATCCAACGTAAGTTGGAAGCTTGAAGTACCTCCAGTCAAAGGTCTCAAGGCTCGAACTCTCACTTGAACTAAACCAGTACTCGAAAGATACTGTCCGAATGTGGAAAGCGTGATTGGGAAGTTAACATTAGTATTTGTGTTTCCAGTAGTGGCTGGTAAGGTTCCAGTTCCCAATACATCCCAGGTCTGCTTAGTATTGTTAAACAAGGATATCGTGACCGTACAAGTACCACCAGAGCGTCCGTTTAATCCAAAATAAAGATTTTGCATGCTGGCAAGAGTGGTTGGAAGCTTGACTACAGTATCAACAGTAGCGGCTTGACCAATGTTTGTCTTTAATACGGTTCCAACGAGGAAGTTGGTGTTATCTACTTTATTAACAAGAACAGCAGCACCCGTTGATGTTGCCTTCGAAACGTTCACCCCTTCTGTAATTTTGTCAACGATCCCAATGACTGAGGTTTGCGCAGTTCCAACAAATGGAGTAGGCATCGGTATTTGTTGAAGAGCTTTGAAAGCATTGATTCTTCCGTAAACGGCCCATTTGGCTAAGGCACCTGTATCTGGAAGTGGATCACAAGAAGACCTCATGATGTCACGAACCTGAACATTAGTTAGGTTTGGATTGCGTGAGAGCATCAATCCTGCCAAGCTGGCAGCAAATGGACATGCCATCGATGTACCACTCATGAATGCATAGGAATTATCCGCTGAGAGATAAGTGGATAGCATCGACTCACCCGGAGCAGCAATTTGCACCCAAGTTCCGTAGGTTGAAAAACTTGCTTTCTTACCTGATGAGTTAGTAGCTCCGACTGAAATAACGTTAGAGTGGGCCGCAGGATAGCTCTTAGCTGTGTTGTTTGCATTTCCAGCCGCAGCAAAAATCACGACTCCTTTACTCCATGCATAGTTGACGGCATCTTGCTCTGCCAGACTTTGAGAAGGTCCACCGTAGGACATGGAAATCACTCTGGCTCCATTATCAGCAGCATAAGTAATTGCTCGTGTGGAATTTGCCGTTGTTAAAACGTTTCCTAATTTACAGGCCAATAGTCGGGCATTGAACGCAAGTGAAGCAACACCTTTGGCATTGTTTGTTCCTGCCATCGCAAGCCCAGCCGTATGGGTGCCGTGACCATTTCCGTCACTCAAATCAGTATTGTTGTTTGCGAAGTTATATCCTCCAGCAATTCTCCCCGCGAACTCTTCGTGAGTCACTCGGAATCCAGTATCTATAACTGCAATAATTGGACTTCCTTCTCCTTTGGCAAGATCCCAAGCCTGAGGAGCTTGTACCTGTGTCAAGCCATACTGTTGCGGAACGCCAGGATCATTCGGGGTGTAACTTAGATAACGTCTGTACACTGGTTCAGCGTAAACAACATTAGGATCTCTCTTAAGTGTTTCAATTGCCTGTGAAACGGTTTGTCCGGGTTGAATAGCCAGGGTTTCAAGACTGATTTCGGGAACAGCGCTTACCGTAATGCCTCGACTCATCATCTTGGCGAACGTCGAAACGGCGCTACCACGGTACTTGACCACGACTTGACCTGGAACAACATCATCTGAAATTTGAGCGTTTGCAATGATTGGCAAAAGGCTCATACTGAGGGCGACGGCTCGTTGGAATTTCATAATAGGGGGATTGGAAACCATGACGTTTCTAGTTATTGGTTTCCAATATTCTTGACTATGCACCTTGAAAACATTGCTAGGAACGATGAATATTTGGCCCCAAAGGTCGAATATTAGGTCCAAAGTAACGTTTCGGGTATTCTATGCGTATACATGAGTGTTAGAGGCTCAAGTAACTTAATGCCTTAACAGTAAGTAGGAAATAAATGGGAAAAACAGTAGGAATTGACTTAGGGACGACCAACTCTGTAGTTGCTGTAATGGAAGGCGGTGAGCCTGTTGTTATTAGCACGGCGGAGGGTTCAAGAACTTGTCCAAGCGTCGTTGCTTTCAAGCAAAATGGTGAGCGCCTTGTGGGTGTAACAGCTAAACGACAATCAGTAGTAAACCCTGACAACACGATTTATTCTATCAAGCGATTTATGGGGCATACCCTTAATGAAGTCTCCAGCGAACAAGGAAGAATTTCATATAAGTTGAAAGCAGGAAAGAATGGTCAAGCATGTGCTTTTGTTCCCGCCCTGGATAAAGAACTTAGCCCCGAAGAAGTGAGCGCAATGATTCTCCAAAAGTTGAAGAATGATGCTGAAGCCTACTTAGGAGAAACAGTTGATCAGGCCGTTATCACAGTGCCAGCTTACTTTAACGATGCTCAACGAACCGCAACAAAAAATGCTGGGGAAATCGCAGGACTCAAGGTTCTCCGAATCATCAATGAACCTACCGCAGCCTCACTAGCCTATGGACTGGATAAGAAGTCTAATGAAACCATCCTGGTTTTTGACCTTGGTGGTGGAACATTCGATGTATCCGTTTTAGATGTTGGTGAAGGTGTGTTTGAAGTTCGGTCGACCAGTGGTGATAGTCACCTTGGTGGAGACGATTTTGATAACAAAATTGTTGACTGGTTGGTTCAAGAGTTTAAGAAGGATCAAGGCGTTGACCTGCTGAAAGATAGAGCTGCCGTTCAACGATTGAGAGAGGCATCTGAGCGAGCCAAAATTGAGCTCTCCAGCCAAATGTCAACTCAAGTTAACCTGCCGTACATTACTGCAGTTGATAATGAGCCAAAGCACTTAGATCTCAGTCTTACAAGGGCAAAATTCGAAGAACTCACCTCGGACTTGATGGAGCGGGTAAAGAAACCCTTCTTCCAGGCCATTGAAGATGCAAAAATGCAAGCTGGTGAAATAGACGAGGTAATTATGGTTGGAGGTTCAACAAGAATGCCTCAGGTTCAAGAGTTGGTAAAGCAACTGACGAACAAAGAACCAAATCGATCTGTGAACCCTGATGAAGTCGTCGCGATTGGTGCAGCAATTCAAGCAGGAATTCTTGGAGGCGAAGTTAAGAACATAGTTCTTCTCGACGTAACACCACTTTCACTTGGAGTTGAAACTCAAGGCGGAATATTTGACAAGCTCATTGATCGAAACACAACAATTCCGACCAAGAAAAGTCGGATTTACACCACCGCATCAGATAATCAACCAGAAGTTGAAATCAACGTTCTTCAAGGCGAGCGTCCAAAAGCTCATGACAACAAGTCGCTTGGTCGTTTCCACTTGGCAGGAATTCCTCCCGCTCCAGCTCGAGTTCCTCAAATTGAAGTTACCTTTGATATTGATGCGAATGGCATTCTAAATGTTAGCGCTCAAGAGAAGGGAACTGGAACAAAGCAAAGTATCACAATCACCGGTTCAGGCAATCTGAATCGTGATGAAATTGAAAGAATGGTCAAGGAAGCAGAAATGAACGCCGAACTTGATAAGCAGTTCCAGGAATTAGCAGAGCTCAAGAACAAGTCAGACCAGTTGGCTTATCAAACAGAAAAGACTCTAAAGGATGCTGGAGAAAAGATTGACGAGGCAACCCGGCAAGATGCTACTGAGAAAATTGAATCCCTTCGCAAGGCAGTAACAACTGGAGAAGCAAGCGAGATTCAATCAGCCTTTAGCATTCTCGAACAGGCCAGCCACTCTATTGCTGAGAAATTGTACGCTGCTAACGATGCTGAATCAGCAAAGGCAGCTCAGCCTGAGGGTGAGGAAGTAATTGACGCCGAATTTAACGAAGAAAAGTAAAGTTTAGGCGCACATTGAGAGCCTCGCTACTTCGGAAGCGAGGCTTTTTTATTTACCACCAGTGGTGGAAATTCCCTGAATAAATGTACGCTGAGCAAAGAAAAAGAGTACGACAATGGGAATAGTGAAAAGGGTAGAAGCAGCCATAAGTTGCATCCAATTAACATAGTAGTTACTCAGAAATTGTTGTAATCCATAGGCCAGGGTGTACTTGCTTGGTTCTGGCAAGTAAAGAAGGGGTCCAAGGAAATCATTCCACGCACCCAAGAAAGCAAAGAGGGCACAAGTGGCAAGAGCAGGTCGACTTAAAGGCACGATCAGTCGGTAGAAAATCATCCAGTCTGTTGCTCCATCTACTTTCGCTGATTCACTCAATTCGCCCGGTAAGTTTTTGAAGAATTGTGTTAATAGAAAGATGAAGAAGGGTGAGCCGCACAAACTAGGAACAATCAGAGGCAGATAAGTCCCGTACCATCCCAAAGATCGATACATGGAAAAGATGGGAATCATCGTAACCTGAGCTGGCAATGCCATAGTGGACAGCATTACGAAAAACCAAACATTTGAACCAACAAATTTCAATCTTGCAAATCCATAGGCAACGATTGAACTTGAAACTACACTTGCCACCACAATCACTGCACAAAGCATGAGCGTATTGCGAAGGTACAGCATGAATGGCATAGTATTCAGAGAGTCGGGATAATTGTTCCAAGCGATGGGGTGGGGAATCATGCTTGCGAGACTGAAGGTTCCTGTCGCACCTGACTTGCTATAAACTTGGTCCTCAGGCTTAAGAGACGTGCTAACCATCCAGAGCAGAGGAAGCAGTGGCGGCACACTCAAAATAAGTAGGGTCGCGTAGACAAAGAATTTTTGTAGCTTAGTCATCAAAGCCCAACTCCTTCCTCTTCTTCAGTTCTTCTTGAACTCGAATTTGCATTTGCTTGAGAGTAGCCTCTGGCGACTGTGAGCCACGGAGTGCCGAATCTTCAGCTCGTTGAATCTGGTCTAAATAGAACTGAAGATAACCAACCGAGGGCATTGAATGACAATTGGGACCACCCAATATGTTTACAAATGTTTTGAACTGCGGATTTTCTTTCAAATAGCTTGAATAAATGGGCGAATTGGCAACATCGGGTGATAATGGTAACCACCCGCCCCAGGTGTAGAACTCAGCAGCTCGTTCAGGTTTAGTTAAACCACTCCAAAACTTTACGAACTCAAATGCACCTTTCTTCTGTTTTGCAGACTCAGGAATAATCATGAAGTTACCGCCAACAGCACCCGCAAGAGGCTTACCTTTAGCAGGCGGAATTACTGGCCACACTCGATAATCCATTCCTTTCTTGTATTTTCGAATCTCTTCAACTCGCCATTGCCCATCGTAAGCAATTGAAACAGCACCCGCAATAAACGGCCAGGCTCCAGTACTGCTTGAACTATTTTGGCTTTCCCAAAATCTAGTCGCATTGTCAAATCCAACTGTCTTCTTCTGATTAACCATTGCGGCCAAAGCCTGAACTTGACTCGGTGTATTCATGAGCAATTTATGGTTCGTTGAATCGTAGAATCCATCTCCCCAAGCATACGAGTGAGTGAGCAAAGACGACACACTGAGGCCCATCCTCGTCAATACCCTTTGATCATAGATGTCAAGAGCTTGACCTATTTTCACAAGTTCTTCAAAGGTTGCTGGGGGATTGTCCGGGTTGATTCCCTTTGCTCTAAGCTGATCGCAATTGACGTAATAGCCGTACAAGTCAGCTCCAATTGTGATCCCGTAGGTTTTGCCACGATATTGACCGCTTTCTCGTATTGACGGATACGGAACACGGTGAAAGTAATCTCGCTCAGCAGGGGTCATCAATGTCTCTAAATCAGTAAGTAAACCGCCTGAAGCAAAAGTAGGAATAGCTCCATTCCAAATGGACATGACATCTGGTGGAACTCCTCCTGTAGTAGATAGAATCAGTTTTGCATCGGATCCAGAACCAGTGACAAACATTCCCTGGACTTCATATTCTGTTTGAGATTCGTTAAATCTGTCTATTATGTTGCCAACTACTTTCTCCCACTCGCCCCCCCATCTATGCCAGAAGACAACTTTGGTTCGATTGGGATATTTACGTGCGGGTGGTTTCGCCGATGCTAGAACAAAAACGCACAAAATAAAAGCAAGCAAGAGACCAAAAACAAGTCTAAATTTTCGCCTAACAGGTTGATCCGATTCCCCCGGATAGACAGATTGGTTGACATTTTCTGTTGGTAAATCACTTTCCATAATGCACCCACCTGGTATGTGATCTAAAAATGACAGCGGTAATAAAGATTATGAGAACAAACAGAACCCA
>JAPLCS010000081.1:0-6928 GCA_026392145.1 Fimbriimonadales bacterium
TCCAAGAATCCGTCAGTCATTCCACCCAAACTCTTTGGCGCCACATTCCCCAAAAAGTAATGCCGAACTTTGTGAATGTGAGCCAGATGAAAATGTAAGGATGTACCATTCGGCGAGACCAGAATTTCAGAATTCTCATTTACCACCAAACTCGCGACGGAACTCACAATCCGAGCCTGTCGATCCCACGATTCAATGATTGCATCTACTAAAGTCATCAATGAACTTGCATTCTCACTTCTTGATTGCTGGCCATGGTAGAACCCCTTCCCGAGTAATTACTACAGGTTCAATTTCTCCATTTTCCTTAAAAACAAGCTTATCAATGCAGGTCACACGGTTATCTCGCAGCGTTGACTTCGGAGGCCGCCGATGGTAGCAAATGACATACTGGTCAGTCCGAGGCAACTTCAACACGCTATGGTGTCCAGCCCCAGTCCCCACCTCTGGATTTCCATCCAGAATATGTGACTTTCGGACAAACGGCCCCAAGGGGCTATCTGCAATTGCGTAAGCCACACCATAAGATGAATTAGTCCATCCACCCTCAGACCACATAAAGTAATACTTGCCTCCCCTCTTGAGCATGAAAGGACCCTCCACGTAGTTTTCAGGAGTCACTTCCTTGAACTCACCCTCGGTTTCCACCATATTCCGCTTAAGCTTCACGACATTGCAGTGCTTCCATCCGCCGTAATACAAATACGCTTGTCCGTCATCGTCAATAAAAGCCATGGCGTCAATCGGTTGCGCACCATTGATGTACTCTTTAACCAACGGCTTTCCCAGTACATCCTGAAAAGGTCCTTCCGGATGTGCACTCTTCGCCACTCCGATTCCCGCCCCATCACCAGCCGAGAAATACATGTAAAACATGCCATCTCGTTCTATCACGCTGGGTGCCCATGCGGCCCTATTCGTCGACCAAGCAACGTCCTTAAAGTCGAGAATACGGCTATGTTTCTTCCATTCCCGCAAGTCTTCTGACGAAAAGCAATCAAAAAATGTCTGCTTATCATAAGCCGCTGAAAAAGTCGGATAGACGTAATATTTCCCCTGAAACAGGTGCAGTTCAGGGTCCGCGTAATCACCCGGAAAAATCGGATTTCCAATAGAAGCAAGAGTCATAAGAGCTAAAGTACAAAGAATCATAAACGAACAATCACTATTGTGTTGCCTTGCGCAGGTTACTCCAAGCGCCCACACCACACGTCGACTTCAGATTTTTTACGACCTCAAGTAAGATGAACAAAGGAAACACCGCTCATGAAGTACTTAGTCGCCATTCACCATCCAGACGATTACGACCCATTTCTGAGAGAAGATAAAGAAATGCATCAAGCGATTGATGACATCAATGATGAAATGGTTGCGGCGGGAATTCGCATTTTTGTTGGAGGACTTCAGCACATCTCCAATGCTCACTCAGTAACCACTAATGCGGACGGCACTTTCCTAATCAATAAAAAACCTTATCTCCCTACCACGGAGCACGTTGCCGGCTTTTGGGTGCTAGAATGCGCCACCGAGGAGGAAGCCTTGGAATGGGGACGAAAAGCAACTGTCGCATGCAAAGCTCCAGTTGAAGTCCGTCCCTTTCACTAACCAATTCAATTAAACTGCCAGATTAAACTGCCAGATTAAACTGACAATTCAAATCTATCGAGATTGGTAACCTTGGTCCAAGCCGTGACGAAGTCCGCAACAAACTTCTCATGGCCGTCTCCACTTGCATAAACTTCAGCCAAAGCCCGAAGAACTGAATTGGATCCGAAGACTAAATCAGCCCGTGTGCCCGTCCATTTATGCTCGCCTGTGGTTCTGTCCTTACCTTCAAACACTTCCTTAGCGTCTGAAGTTGGAGTCCATTCAACCGACATATCCAGCAAGTTAACAAAGAAATCATTCGTCAACGTACCAGGCCGAGTGGTGAGAACACCGTGAGTTGCGCCGTTCACATTGATGTTAATCGCTCGTAATCCACCCATGAGAACCGTCAACTCAGGAGCGGTCAAAGTTAACAACTGGGCCTGATCAACCAACAAATGCTCAGCAGGAACACCGACTTCCGAACCCTTAAAGTTTCGGAAACCATCAGCCCTTGGTTCAAGAACCGCAAAAGATTCAACATCGGTCTGTTCTTGCGTTGCATCGGTTCTACCTGGCGTGAAAGGAACTGTGGCAGAAACCCCAGCCTTGCTTGCAGCCATTTCAACGCCAACATTTCCAGCCAACACAATCACATCAGCAAGTGAAACCTTCGCGTCTTGTGAACCAAGGTTAAACTCCGACCGAACAGTTTCCAAGACACTAAGTACCTTGCGCAACTGCTCAGGCTGATTCACTTCCCAACTATTTTGAGGAGCCAATCGAATTCGAGCTCCATTTGCACCTCCACGCTTGTCAGAACCACGGAAAGTAGCACAGGCCGCCCAAGCCGTACCAACCAGTTCTGAAACTGAAAGTCCAGAGCCAGCAATCATTTCCTTCAACTTCTGAACCTGATCAGCGTTTACCACTTCTCCCTCGTGCTGTGGCAAAGGATCTTGCCAAACCAGTTCTTCCGAAGGCACTTCCGGACCCAGGTAGCGTGACCGTGGACCCAAATCTCTGTGAGTCAACTTAAACCAAGCTCGTGCAAACGCGTCGGCAAAGGCCTGAGGATTCTCCAAAAAGTTTCGAGAAATTTTCTCATACGCTGGGTCAAACCTCAACGAAAGATCGGTAGTCAACATCGTGGGAACGTGCATCTTTCCTGAATCGTGAGCGTCTGGAATAATCGCATCCGCTCCCTTCGCTTCCCATTGATAGGCACCAGCAGGGCTCTTTGTCAACTCCCATTCGTAACCAAACAAGTTTTCAAAGTAGTTGTTGCTCCATTGAGCAGGAGTTGTCGTCCAAGTAACTTCAAGACCACTGGTAATCGTGTCTCCTCCCTTACCCGACTTGAAACTGCTCATCCAGCCAAGACCCTGAGCTTCCAAGTCAGCCATTTCAGGATCGTCTCCCAAGTGGTCAGCATCTCCAGCACCATGGCACTTACCAAACGTATGACCTCCAGCAATCAGAGCAACGGTTTCCTCATCATTCATCGCCATGCGGGCAAAGGTCTCGCGAATATCTTTTGCCGCCTCAACGGGGTCAGGATTGCCGTCCGGACCTTCCGGATTGACATAAATCAATCCCATTTGAACCGCTGCTAGAGGGTTCTCCAAATCACGGTGCCCAGAATATCTCGAGTTCCCCAGCCAAGTATTCTCGCTTCCCCAGTAAACATCTTGATCTGGCTCCCAAGTGTCTTCTCTCCCGCCACCAAAACCAAACGTCTCGAATCCCATCGACTCAAGCGCGACATTCCCCGCCAATATAAACAAGTCAGCCCACGAAATCTTTTGACCATACTTTTGTTTGATTGGCCAAAGAAGTCTCCTCGACTTGTCAATATTCACGTTGTCAGGCCAACTATTCAAAGGAGCAAACCGCTGCTGTCCTCGACCGGCACCACCCCGACCATCGCCAATCCGATAGGTACCAGCGCTATGCCACGCCATCCGTATGAACTGAGGACCGTAATGTCCAAAATCGGCGGGCCACCACTCTTGAGAATCCGTCATCAAAACCCGCAGGTCGTTCTTCAAAGCCTCATAATCGAGTTTGCTAAACTCCTCCTGGTAGGAGAATTCTGTACCGAGCGGATTCGACTTAGTTGAATGCTGATTCAGCAACTCAAGACGAAGTTGGTTCGGCCACCAATCTCGATTGGTAGGACCACTGGCAGGACGCGAATGAAAGGGGCATTTTGATTCGTTTGACATATTCTCTTTTCTCTCTTTCTGTAACTAAAAACTAATTCGAAGATTGGCAGGTCGGACAGACTCCCCAGTACACCACTTCTGCCTCATCAATGACATAACCATGATCATTCAAAGGCTGCAAACAAGGCGAAGATCCCACTGAACAATCAATATCAACTGTACTCATGCAGTAACGACACACAAGATGGTGATGGTTGTCCCCCACCCTCGTCTCATACAATGCTGGCCTACCTGCCGGTTCGATTCTACGTAGAATTCCTTTCGACGTCAGCGTGTTCAAATTATCAAAAACGGCCTGTCTCGAAAGGCTAGGCAATCTCTTCCGAGCCGCACGAACAATAAACTCCGCATCCTGGTGCTTACCCTCGTACTCTACCGCCTCAATAACAGCCAGCCGTTGCTCGGTCACTCGCAGACTCGAATCCCGAAGCCGAATTTCAACTTCCCGACGCACGACTCATTCTACCTACTTATCTGGACAAAATCCAGATAAGAAATCCCACTCCTCTGACACTCGACATAGTACAAAGAAATCACTTAGCGCCAAGGTATCGATCTGAAATCGCCTTCCCCAAAACCTTATATCCACCAGAAGAAAGATGAAGTCCGTCCCCTGAGTAAAGTTCTGACTTCAATCGCCCCTCAGCATCTAATAATCCATCGACGGGAGCCTCGGAAAACCCTTTGATTCCAGAGTTCACTGCATTCACCCACACTCTCTTGGGATCGGTCGGCAAAAAGCCGGCCGGCAACAAGGGCAAAATCTTGCACTTCGGATACTTACGCTTGATTTCTCGCAACCCAGCGACAACAGCACTTGGCGAGTCATCGTTCGAATTGTTGATACCCACGAGCACTAAAAATAGACGAGCCTTGATATCTCTCAATCCGTTTTCCAACCGCCAAGCAACATGCTGAACTCTGTCACCAGACATCCCCGCATTCAAACACCCACTTAAATACTCACGATAGGACTCAGATCCTCCACCGTAGACCGAGCGGCCTGGTCCACCAAAACCTTGAGTGATAGAATCTCCCACAAGAACCACCTCGTAGTTCGCACGCTTAGCCTCAGCCAATGTATCTTGATGCTGGTCAAGCCAACTTCTACCACCCCAACCCGCACTGACATAACGACTCTCAGGGTTCGGCGCTGGAATACAGGTCCCAAGCCTGGCACGAGCACTATCAGATGCATGTCGTTCAATGAACCGAGCAATCGGAGTAGCATCGTCCAAACTGTGAGGATGATGGTCCACGCCTGGCTTATGAATCACCTCAATAGTCCCACCCAATTCCTTATAACGACGCTCCAGAACAGATGTATTCTCAGCAACAGGCACGACAGTATCAGCATCTCCCACCACGTGAATAATCGGCACTTTGGCTTGAACCAACGCCTTCAGATTATCAATAGGATTAAATGGATACTCGATAGCTCTCCGAGCGTCGGGGAAACCATAACTCTGAATCAACGCGTCCCAATCTGCCGGGCTATGCTGCCGAGGCCAAGTCTTAAAGTCACACACAGGTGCATCTCCATAAATAGCCTGAACCTTGTCAGGATTTCGACACGCCCAATTGTAAGCGTAAAGCCCACCCCGACTAAATCCTTCCAAAACAACCCGCCGGTTCAAGTTCCATTTGGAAGAAATAAGCTCGTTATAAAATTTCCCAAACTGCTCCATGCTGGCGGGCGCACCAAACGTATTGCCCACATTAAGGTGCACAAGGTGGTACCCCTTCTCCAACATCATTAAGTCAAGTTGGGGACGATGATCAAAAAACTCAGTGCGCCATATCCAAGGCCAATCTCTGGCAGGTGTTCGAGGTTCAACCACAATCGCATTCGTTCCCGCAAACGAAAAATCATGCCTTACAAACCCGTGATAATCCGCCTGTTGACTCAGAGAACAAAACACAAGCGCAAACGTAATCATTAAACTCTCCCAACTCGCCAAGTCTACATGAACAACTCGAAAAACCCTGCTTTCAATCCCTCACCAAACCAGTTTGAGTTCAATTTCGCCTAGGGTACTCTGCTCCCATGCGATGCCTCTGCAGCCTAATCTTGCTACTCATGGTGGTTAGAGCCCCAGGCACCGGGAGTGATAGCGAAGCAGCCGCAGGAGCCATGATTCCATGGGCAGGAAAACTCTGGGTCATCAGCTATGTTGCCCATATCAAAGGCAACGGACTAGGTCTATATCAAGTTGATGAAAAGATGAAATGGACCCAGCGACCCGAAAGTGTGACCGGAACATTTGCAAATCGCTACATACACTGGAAATCCAAGCAAGCGATCATCGGTCCACATTTCATTTCAGAAAACGGTGAAGTTCGCACAAGTTTAGATCTCGCTAAACATCGATTAACCGCTACTTCAGCCCACTTGAGTGAACCCAACAAAGTCTATTTCCTCACTATGGAAGGACTCCTTTTCGAAACAGATGTCAATACGCTCATTTCGAAGCAACTATATGATTTAACAAAAGAACTAGACTGGTCCAAAGGTGCCTACCTGCACTTTAAGGGTATGCACACTGGCCAAGGTCGAGTGATTGTGGCAAATAACACATTCGAAGAACCAGAAGTATTAGGTACCAGAAATGCTGGACGCCTCGCGGAGTGGGATGGAAATGGATCGTGGAAAATTTTAGAAAGAAACCCATTTGTAGAAGTATCCGGCAACCAGCGCTCCGCCGCAAATGACTACTTCGGTGCACCAATTTTCGCGCTCGGTTGGGACAGGGCAAGTGTCATCCTAAGAGTCTTACATAAAGGTGAATGGTCAAGATACCGCTTACCTTTTGGTAGCCAATCTTGGTCGCATACCTGGAATACCGAGTGGATGCGAATTCGATTTGCTCAAACAGAAAGACACCTGATGGATGCCTTTGGCCTCTTCTATGACCTACCAAACTTGGTAAACGCAGGAAAAATATTTGGTATTCAACCGATAAGCCGACACCTTAGAGTAACTCCTGATTTTGTTCACTACAACGGTTACTTTGTCATGGCTGGCGACCAAACAGACCACACGGTTGGACAACCTCAATCAGGACTTTGGTGGGGATCTATAGACGACCTCTGGTCATTCGGCAAGCCACAAG
>JAPLCS010000081.1:7000-7553 GCA_026392145.1 Fimbriimonadales bacterium
TTTCTTATGACAGGATTCGACAAAAAGTCCGTATCGATAATCTCAGAACCTGGACAGCGAGTCAAGGTTGATCTAGAAGTGGATGTACTTGGAAATGGCTCATGGCGGAAAGTAATTACGCTAGAATCCACAAAATCAGGCTTTGCCACCTATCAGTTCCCTACCGGATTCGCCGCCCACTGGGTACGGGCCGTTGCCCAATCCTCTGCATCAAAGGTAAGCGTTTCATTCGCCTATCTTTAATCACGACTTCGGTTGCTGCTGAGTGATGCAATGAATACCACCACCGCCCCAATTAACCGCCTCCGCATCAATCGCAACAATGGTTCGAGTTGGAAACATTCGCTTCAAAATAGCTTGGGCTAACTCGTCATTACGGGCACCGAATGGTCTGCTCCAAGATATCAAGAATAAACGACATGATAATTACACTCATTTCCAATTTTGCCGCCCTCGCTGCAATCGCTGCGCAACAGACCCCCGCTGATTGCATGGTCATCTTGGCGACGGCAGATCAACCAATCGTGACGGTCGGAACGGTCGCCGCTCCTGT
>JAPLCS010000096.1 GCA_026392145.1 Fimbriimonadales bacterium
GCATACGAGGAAAAGTCTGGCGGACTATTCTGCTCAATCTCTAGACATGTTGGTTGTGATGTCAGCGGCTTGTGCGGTTCTCACCTACTCGGTTTACAGTATCGAGAGTTTGACGGCAAAGATGCATCCTGGTTTGATTGTCACAACGCCGTTTGTGCTTTACGGCATCGCTCGTTATATCGTGATTGTTTTTTCAGGAGATCAAGATTCGGAAACTGGAGAGCCCGAATCATTGGTGCTGAGTGACAAGCATCTGATCATCACTTTTGTTGGGTACGCCCTTGCGGTTGTATTCGCCTTGTCTGATATAAACCTTCCATTTTTGTACCGATGAAAACACGATTTGCCATTGTCATAGGAGCCTCGAGCGGCATAGGAAGGGAATTGGTTCGCCAACTTGCTTCTGAAGGCACGAAGGTTGCCGCGGTTGCTCGCAGAACCGAATTGCTCGATGCGTTGAAGGTTGAGAATCCTGATCGGATTTTGACCTACTCGCACGACGTCACTGACTTTGAGTCGGCAGAGAAGTTGTTCATGCAGATGACCCATGATTTGGGCGGTCTTGATTTGTTCATTTACAACTCGGGGATTATGCCTGTGGTGGAACCAAATGAATATAGTTTTGAAAAGGACCAAGCCACCGTTGATGTTAATGTGACGGGAGCGGTTCGGTGGTGCAATTTGGCGGCGGAGCGATTCTTGAATACGAAGTCTGGAACGATTATTGGACTGGGCAGTGTGGCAGGTGACCGTGGCAGAAGTGGCTCACCTGTATATAACTCTTCCAAGGCTTTCTTGCACACCTACATGGAGGCATTGAGGAACCGATTGGCGACCTCTGGTGTAAATGTGGTTACGATCAAGCCAGGACCGGTGGATACGGAAATGACCCAGCACTTGTCGATGTCAAAGATGTCTGCGACGAAGGCGGCGGAGATTATTTTGAGTAAGCGCGGCAAGAATGGAGAGTTTTATCTTTCTCCCCTCCATCGGGCGATTTTTTATGTTATCAAGCGGGTTCCAAGTCCGATTTTTAGAAAGCTCAAGATATGAGACTTGCACAAGAAATGGTGAAAGAAGTGAAGCTTGGGGTAGATCGTTTAGAGCCTGTTGATGGGTTTGGACAATCCAACCGAACCGCAGGATTTGTCTTTCGACCCACTTGTGTTCAGGAAATTCGAGATATTTTTGCGCTCGCTCAGGAAGAGGGAAGAGCGGTTACTCTGCGAGGGGCGGGCAGGAGTTACGGGGATGCCAACACGGGAGCTGAAGCGATTGTTATTGACATTCAGCGTATGAATCGGATTCTGAGTTGGGATTGCGAGTCTGGTGTGATTGACTGTGAGGCCGGTGTCACGATTGAGGACCTGTGGAGATACTGTCTTGAGGACGGATATTGGCCTCCTGTAGTGACGGGAACCATGTATCCGACGCTGGGTGGTGCGCTGGGAGTTAATGTTCACGGCAAGAATAACTACTGCAAGGGGACTTTGGGAGAGCATGTCCTTGAGATGGATGTTCTATTTGCCGATGGGACGTTGACGACGGTTGGTCCTGGTGATGAACTCTTTTATCAGGTGATTTCGACGGCTGGTCAACTCGGAGTCATTGTCCGCGTAAAACTCCAGATGCATCATGTTCATTCGGGGAACTTGTCTGTGTATGCGGAGTCTGCTCGAAGTTGGAATGAACAGATCGCCCTGTTTGAGCGATTTGAGCATGATGCGGATTATATGGTCTCTTGGGTTGATTGCTTTGGTCGTGGGGTGGAATCTGGTCGGGGATTGTTCCATGCGGCTTGGTACTTGGAACGTGATGACCATCAGAGTTTGATTGCTTCTAATCAGGATTTACCTTCTTTAATTCTTGGATTTTTTCCCAAGTCATTGGTCTGGAAGGTACTCAAGCTATTTTGTCATCGGGTTGGTATGAGGCTAATCAATTGGGCGAAATATCGGTCAGGTTGCCTTCTGGGGAATAGGAAACATCACGTTCAGAGTTTGGTAGCGTTTTCGTTTTTGTTGGACTATGTCCCCGACTGGCGAAAGGCTTATGCTCCTGGAGGGTTTATTCAATATCAGTCGTTTGTGCCCAAAGAGCATGCGGCACAGGTTTTTGATGCTCAAGTGAGGCTACAGCAGGAGTATGGTCTGGAGTCTTATCTTGGAGTTTTGAAGCGGCATCGCCCGGACAAGTTTTTGTTTTCTCATGCCGTGGACGGTTATTCGCTTGCGCTTGACTTTAAGGTGACGGAAAAGAATCGGGACAAACTTTGGGAGATGGCCCATAGAATGAACGATTTGGTGCTTGGGGCAGGGGGCAAATTCTATTTCGCAAAGGATTCCACGTTGCGGCCCGAGGATGCTGAAAAGTATTTGGGAGAATCGCTGTCAACTTTTCGATTGCTGAAGCAGAAGTACGATCCTGATGGGCTACTGAGTAGTGACCTCGCTAAGAGATTGAAGTTGCACCGTTAGGAACGACCATTTGAGTTCGCCATTGTAGGTGACGGTACTGCTGTCGATGGGTCGATTACTGTGATGTGGTACAATCAGATGTTCTCTGAAGACAGCAGGTGGAAACTTAATGTTCTGGTTCACCAGAACGCCAGCCGAGGGGTGATTGATGGTAGACATTTTGTCTGTTCCATTTTCTCTTCTGCGTGTTTCCCTTCGGTCCTTCTTAGATCAGGTGCATAACACATGCCAACAGCAGCAAAAGCACAGGTGATCGAGCAGGCGAAGGAGTGGTACTCCGAATCGCAGGGCGTTATCTTTGCCGACTACCGCGGACTCTCCGTAAAAGAGATGCAAACACTTCGAAAAGACCTTCGAGCGAAGGGAGCAGAAGTGCACGTTATCAAAAATACGTTGTTCCGAATGGCAGCAGGCGAGGATATTAACAACGTCCCGGCGGAATACCATAATGGTACAACAGCATACGCATACATCTTTCAGGATGAAGCGGGCTGCGCCAAGACCCTTCTCGATTTTGCCAAGTCAAGCAAAAAACTCGTCGTAAAAGGCGGATTTTTTGGTGGCAAGGCGTTCTCCGCAGACGAAGTGAAGGCGCTTAGCGACCTTCCACCGCGAGATATCTTGATTTCTCAAGTTATCGGCGCAATCGCTGCACCACTCAGCACACTTGTTGGAACTATCGAAGCTCTCTATGCGGATCCTATCCGAGTAGTTGGCGCGGTGGCAGACAAGGTTGCCGAAGAAGGACAAGCCTAACCCAAGAAATTCACGAATCTCACGCAGATTCCCCGACCCAATTTAGAAATAAACAAGAGATATCAAAATGGCAACTACCGTTGAAACCGTTGTTGAACACATTAGCGGCATGACCGCGATTGAGCTCAGCGAGCTCAAGAAAGCCCTCGAAGATAAGTTCGGCGTTAGCGCAGCAGCTCCTGCGTTCAACCCGGCCATGTTCGCTGGAATGGCTCCAGCTGGCGGCGCAGCCGCTGAAGTCGAAGAAAAGACCAGCTTCGACGTCGTTCTGACCGATGCAGGCGCTGGAAAGCTCCAAGTTATCAAGGTCGTTCGAGAACTTACCGGTCTCGGACTCAAGGAAGCCAAGGACCTCGTCGATGGCGCTCCACAACCTCTCAAGCAGGGTGTTGGTAAGGACGAAGCTGATTCAATCAAGAAATCGATTGAAGAAGCTGGCGGAAAAGTCGAAGTTAAGTAATTTACTTAACCTTGTATTTGTCCAATCCCTCATGGTTATCCATGAGGGATTTTTTTGTTAGTTCCCTTGCCACAAGATGGAATGGATGTACCATCGGGTTCCATCTGAGTACATTTGGATCGCGTTGGTTCCAGATTCGAATGGCTTCTTATCTTCAACCGCCTTTCGGGACTCGTAGTCACTGAATACGTGGACGATGTCCATGGCTTTCATTGTTTTCCGCTTGGTTTCTTTTTCGAAGAAGCTATTCATTTCGAAATAGGGAGCATTGCCTGTGGCATAGCTGTCTGGAGTCATGGTTGCGAGAAATGGTTTGCCGTCCTTTCCTTTTACGACGGCGGCGAGGGTGCCTTTTGGTGAGAAAAGGGATTTGAATCTTGTCCAATCACGTGGTTTACCGGCGGGACCTGATATGACGTCGTAGAGTGCAGCGACAATCGTGTCTACTGACTTAACATCTTCTGGTCTTGCATCTGGGAGTTTGGGAGCGGTTTGAACCGTTAAGATGAACGCTATTGTGGAGATCATTGGTAGGTTGATACCTTTTTTTGCCCTTGATTAGTTCCTATGAATGTGGTTGCGATGTGCCTGTTGACGGAGATGACTTGGATTGATGGTATACTTTTTAATTCAAATGATTTACGTCGTCGTTCAACCAAATGAATCTATCGATAGCGCATTGAAGAAGTTTAATATGAAGCTTCAGCAGAGCGGAGTCCTTCGTGAGTTGAAAGAGCACTCACACTACGAAAAGCCAAGCGAAAAGCGACGCCGACAGGCTCGACGACGCGTTTCACGAAGCTAGTTTTAAGCGTTTTAACGCCCACCTGTGAAACATTCGTTAGACAATACGACGCAAATTTTAATCGACTCCACTCAATTGGAGTCGATTTTGCTTGGAGCCTGCCAAGAATGCGGCATCGAACAATCTGTCCACGTAAGAATTGTGGAGAATTCTGAGATTCAGGCACTTAATGCTCGGTTCAGACATGTAGATGAACCGACTGATGTTTTAACCTTTCCTTCTGGGCTTGAAGAGCCTTTTCCTGCCGGCGATATTGCCATCAGTGTTGACTATGCTTCTGAGCAAGCACGTGTTCGTGGCGTTGAACTTTCCAACGAGCTATCTGCGTTGATTATCCACGGTGTTCTCCATATTTTTGGCTATGATGATGAGACCGAAGCTGATCAGCGAGAGATGCAACTTGCCATGAAAACGCTTGGAGACAAATTGCAGGTTCCAATTGATGCCGAGTGGACGTCTTTATTACATCAGTACCAATTATGAGTGGTCGTAGAAACTTTTTTGAGCCTTTCAAGGTGGCAATGAACGGAATAATTTTCACGTTCAAAACCCAGCGTCACATGAGGTTCCACTTGTATGTTGTGTTGGTGGTGGTACTGCTGGGAATTTTTGCCAATCTTCCTTTGAGGGAGATGGTGGTCCTACTCTTTACCATCTCGTTGGTTGTGGTTGCAGAAATGTTTAACTCGGCGATTGAGGCGGTTGTTGACTTGGCGAGTCCGAATTATAGCCCGATGGCTAAGTTTGCCAAGGATATTTCGGCTGGAGCGGTATTAATCACGACCATTATTGCTCTGGTTGTGGGAGCACTTTTGATGCTTGGTGATAGTCGTTGGGAGACTATCAAGGTCGCTCTGGCTTCTGAGGCACCGGCGATTGGTAGTGCGGCAAGGATTTTCATCGGGGCGTTTGTTTGCCTGATTGCGGTGATTATTGGTAAGGGGCTTGGGAAGCGTGGTCAGGTGTTGCAAGGTGGATTGGTAAGTGGCCACGCTGCTCTAGGCTTCTTTTTTGCTACTGCGGCCATCATGCTTACTACGAATGCGCTTGCAGGGGCCTTGGCAGTTGTGCTTGCCTTTATCATTGCTCAAAGTCGGTATGAAGCCAAGTTCCATTCCATTGCTGAGTTGAGTATTGGAGCGGCGGTTGGTGTGATTGTTGGTCTTCTGATTTTTGGAACCTTGCCCAAGTAGCGCCGATGCAACCGAATTTTTGACTGAAAAAACACTTATGATTGACCCCAGTTCTACTCGTCCACCTGAAACCCCCGTCTTTAAGCGATTGGCCAGGACATTTTTGTTTGGTGTTTCAGGTGCGCTCGTTACCGTTGCTAATTGGTTTGCAAGGCCAGCTGGTGGAAGTGCGAATTTGCGTACTTCTAATCAGATGGAGGAAGAGATTCGGTCGTTGGTTGAATCTGCTGAGGAGAGCGGTGAGTTTGAGGCGGAAGAGACGGAACTCATTCATTCTGTTTTAGAATTTGGCGATACGGTAGCTCGTGAGATCATGACGCCACGAACGGATCTTGATGCGGTTATTGTAGACACGAATCCGTTTGATATTGTTGAGCTTATTCAGACCTCTGGTCACTCACGGATTCCTATCTTTGAGGGCACGGATGATGAGATTGTTGGGATTGTGCATGCTAAGGACTTGCTGGTTACGATGTTGAAAGGGAAGCCTGTTAACTTGCGGTCCCTGATGCGTCCGGCCTTGTATGTTACGGAGAACAAGACTATTCATGACCTGCTGGCGGAGATGCTGCATCATCGTACGCAGCTTGCCGTTGTTAAAGACGAGTTTGGTGGTACTTCGGGCATTGTGACGATTGAAGATATTATCGAGGAACTGGTGGGGGAAATTCAGGATGAATATGACAACGAGGAGCCGATCGTGTCACCGTCCAACACGGGTTTTATCGTTGAGGGAAGAACGCATCTTGATGATGTGAATGATGAGATTGAGTCGAACTTTGAGTCAGAAGATTTTGATACGATTGGAGGATTTGTGTTTGGTCTCTTTGGACGGCAACCTAAGTTGGGTGAATGGATTGAGGACAACGGGTACCAGTTCACTGTGGTCGAAACCGATGGCAAGCGGATACTGAAACTAAGAGTCGAGAAGTTGAGCGATATTGAGAGTTCTGAAGGTGAGTAGGTTAAAGTTGCACTTCAATCCATGACTATAAAGTCCATCGCTAAAAAATAAGAGCTCCGAAGATTACTTCGGAGCTCTTATGGCAAATTCGGTTGTTCGTTCCGCTTAGTCTTTGAAACCAGGAAGTCGGCGGCCCTTGTAGAAGCCTTCTGCGCTTGCGTTGTGGTTCAATCTGAATGGTTCGCCATCTACTCGCTTTGTCAAGGTGATTTCTGGCAAAGTTGCAACATAGTTGGTTCGGCGAAGTGCGGTTCGCTGGTGGCTAAATCTTCTTTTTGGGTTTGGCATGTCCTTGTTTTGCTCCTAAAATCTGTTTACTTCTTTTCTCTGTGAAGGGTGTACTTTCGAAGGTTCTTGTTGAACTTCATAAGTTCCAAGCGATCTGGAGTGTTTCGCTTGTTCTTTGTTGTTGTATAGTAGCTCTTACCGTCTTCGGTACAGACGAGCCGGATAATTTCCCTTACTTCACCTTTCTTTGCCATGAGGAATCCTGTTGGTGCACTCTGTGAAGCGCACACGAACTAATATTATGACCCAAGGCTCACCGCATTTTCAACTTCGCGTTGAAAAACAGTGAGCCTTTGAGTGAATCTAGCTTTGTTTGGTCAAGAAATAGTGACAGTTCTTGAACTTGTGCCCGCTGCCGCATGGGCATGGATCGTTTCTTCCGATGGTTTTCGGGTCAATTCCTGTTGGCCATGGTAAGGTGCCTGGTTCTGCTTCGACGGCGGGTGCATCCATTGTCAGTTCCAGATTTGGTGTGGCTTGTTCTTCGGTATCCACTCGCACCATGAACACCATCTTGGAGGCTTGTTCTCTGATATGTTTGAGCGTGCCTTGGAAGGTATCAAAGGTTTCTCGCTTGTACGCTACTAGCGGATCCACTTGACCATATCCTCGCAAGCCGATGCCTTCTCGAATGTATTCAACCGTTTGTAGGTGCTCCATCCATTTGTCATTGACTGCGCGTAGCATGACGTACCGCTCTGCATCTGGCATTGCTGGTCCAGCTTTTTCGATGATGTTGCCGTAGGCTTTTTGAGCGGTTTCTTGTACGAACTGAACCACTTGCTGCCCAGCTTCGTACTTTTCTAGCTCACCTAGAGTGACATAGTCCACCATTGGGAAGATTTCGTTGAGATCTTCGTAGAGGACGGAGTGGTCGTAGACCCGTGTGCCGTCTTCTTCGATCATCCATGCGTTATCACAAATGTCGGCGATGACTTCATCGAGGTAGTTTTGTAACTCTGCCCGCACGTCTTTGCCAAGGAGTACTTCTCGTCGAAGACCATAGATTTGTTCACGTTGAGCGTTGAGAACGTCATCGTATTCGAGAACGTGCTTTCGTGCTTCGAAGAAGTGATTCTCGATTCGCTCTTGCGTTTTTTGAATCATCTTGCTCAACAATGGTGTGTTAACTTCTTCCATGGCTGGCCACCCTTTGAGCATTGGGTTGTCCAGCATGTTGGGGTTGAATATCTTCCAGAGCTGGTCTTCGAGTGAAACGTAGAATTTGGATTCACCGGGGTCACCTTGGCGACCTGCCCGACCTCGAAGCTGGTTATCAATTCGACGGCTTTCGTGTCGTTCTGTTCCAAGAATGAATAGTCCGCCAAGTGCGCGAACTTCTTCGGCCTGGACGCGTCTTTCTTGGTCGCTGAGTGGAAGCGGGGGTGCTGCTCGCTCATTCCCGCCACGTCGGTAGCTCTTGTAGGTGTCGCCATACTCGTCGAGTCCATCGTGGCTTACCGCTACCTGGTCTCGCGCCATGCGAACGAGGTCGTCTTCAACGCGTCCACCGAGGAGGATGTCCACACCTCGTCCCGCCATGTTGGTGGCAATGGTGACTGCCCCTTTTCGACCTGCTTCGGCGATGATGAGAGCTTCTTGCTCGTGGAATTTTGCGTTGAGGACGTTGTGAGGAATTCCGTGGGTGAGTGCCTCATTGAGGTACTCAAGATTGGATGCGTCAAGCTTGAATTGTTCTAGGACCCACTTTTGCCAGCTCTCATCGGTGATGCTTGTGCTGATTTTTAGGTGCCCGAGAAGCGCGTTTACTTCGCTGAGTTGTAGATCATCGAGTGGTGTTTCGAAGAATCTCTTGGCGTCTTTTTCGTGGTCGCCTTTCAGTTCCTTGGTGTTCTCGACTAGGTACTGCAATCTCTTGGTTACCACCAGCTTTTGGAGGATGTCTGGCTTGAGTCGATGGGACACAGTTTCGGACATTTCGATGGATCTGGTACCGACGAGGACTGGTTGCTGCTTGGTCCAGAGTCGTAGGATTTCCCATGCGAGTGCGTGGAACTTTGCTTCGTGATTCTTGTAAATTACGTCGACTTGGTCAACTCGGCTACTTGGTCGATGGGTTGGGATTGAAACTACGTCAAGACCATAGATTTTTCGGAATTCATCTTCTTCCGTCTTCGCCGTTCCGGTCATTCCACCGAGCTTTTCATATAGTCGGAACAGGTTTTGGAAAGTGATGGTTGCGATGGTTTGGCTTTCACGCTGGACGGTGACGTTTTCTTTGGCTTCGAGAGCTTGGTGCAGACCATCGCTGAATCGTCGACCGAACATCATACGGCCGGTGTTTTCATCAACAATGACGACTTCGCCGTTGCGGACTACATAGTCAATATCCTTGGTGAACAGTCCGTGTGCTTTTACGCCAGCATTCACGTAGTGGAAGAGTTTGGGATCTGAGGCGATGTTGTCGATTCCAAGAATCTCCTCGACTTTGTCCATTCCTTCTTCGGTAAGGCTTGCGCTGTGATTCTTTTTGTCTGCAGTCCAGTGGACCTCAGGGGTGAGTTGGCGAATCACCACATCCATCTGCTTGTAGACGCTGACGTCTTCCATGGATGGACCGCTGATGATGTGCGGGGTTCGGGCTTCGTCGATGAGGATTGAGTCAACTTCGTCGACAATAGCGAAGTGAAGCTCGCTCATGACGAGTTCTTCTTCGCTGAATGCCATGTTGTCCCGAAGGTAGTCAAAGCCGTACTCATGGTTCGTACCGTAGGTGATGTCGCACGAGTAGGCGTCGCGTCGTGAGCATGGTTCGAGATTGAGGTAGCGAGGGTCATTCATGACATCGCTGCCCGGAACATATCTGTAGCTGCCGCCCAGTTCGTCGCTGTCCTCGCCTTGTCCTTGAACCCATCCAGACTGCGTCTCTTCGAGCAAGGTAGTCGTTGACTGTGACCAGGTGAGCACCGCGCCCGGTGAGTGCATTCAGTACCATTGGCGCCACCGCCACCAGAGTTTTTCCTTCTCCGGTCTTCATTTCTGCAATTCGACCTTGGTGAAGGACTAGACCACCGATGAGCTGGACATCAAATTGTCTCATCGCGAGGGTTCGTCGCGAAACTTCTCGTACGCAGGCAAATGTCTCGATTGCGACATTGTCAATTTTTTCTCCGCCCCTTACTCGGTGCCGGATTTGATGGCATCTGTCCTTTAGTTGTTCTTCGGAAAGAGCTTCAATCTCTGGTTCCATGGCATTGATCTTTTCGATCGTTGGCAAGAGGACTTCGACATCGCGTTTGGATGTATCAAATAATTTTCTTAAGAATTCAATCATGTTATGTTTGTGCCCGGATTGGGCAGGAAAAATGAGCATCAGGGCAGAATGTTGGGGCCGCGAAGTTGAGCCGTGATGTAGGAAGATGTGTCGCGAATTACGCTGATGGTCCGTCTCTGGAGCGCTCGGATTGTGATTGCCAGAGGTCCCGAACTTTTTGGTTCTCTCCACTTTGTAGTGAAGATGCCTCGCTTTGGGGGGACTCGACTGTCTGTATGGACGGTGCGTGGTCGTTGGACCGATTGGTTTGTGACTGCTCAAAAACTACTTTGAGAGCAA
>JAPLCS010000364.1 GCA_026392145.1 Fimbriimonadales bacterium
AAATAATTGATTGCAAAATAACTCACAAGACTTATTATCAGTATTGATGCTAAAACTGCAAAGCTTTTAGAACTCTTGGTTTCCGTCCAGATATTTGTCCTAATAATTGGCAAATCTGGTTGCCAGGCAAATACGAGAGGTTGAACGCCTTTTTTCCACGCCTTCTCCAAAGCAATAGGGTCTAAATCATCGATAGAAATAGGTTCTGTACGACTGGAAAGCTCATTCGAAACCTTTTCTTTCCACTCGTTAAAAGGTACAAATGCAGTCATTGAGTTTAGTGGTTTGAGTTTACCAAATAAACTTTTAGGCTGTAGCTTTCTTTTTGATGAATTTTTTGCCGAGTGCAATGCCTGGTTTTTCAATGAAGGTGTACGCAAGGTGCGCCACTGCAATAGAGGCTGCTGTCTGAACTAGGACGTTTAGAACCGGACTGTCTTGAACCACGATTAGGTCGTTGACAAGAGGGTGCAAGAGGTAGAGAGAGTAGCTTATCTTGCCGAGCCAGAGAAAGGCTTTGCCGACTGAGCTTTGGTAAAAAGAACCTGTTTTGTAGTTCATCAGGATGAGGAAGAAGAGAAATCCACTGATTGAACTGACGATTGCGCAGAGGCGAGTGGGTTGGAGTTGATTCGCCAAATCTCTTGCATCCTGATAGTTAAACAGGGCTGAGACGGCAATTGAACCCATACATAGAAGAATCCAAACAAGGGCTTCGTTTGATGAAATCTTTTTGGAGTGGCTTCGATAGAGAACTAGCCCTCCGACGATGGCGGCGCATACGGCTACGGCGCCCGCTGGATAGCGTGTGTGGAGCAGCACTGGAACCATGACTGAGGAGAAGGTGGCAGTGAATAAAGGCATCCCGGCAATGAGTCGGGTCTTGTGGAGAAAGTTAAGTCGGTAGGCGAGGGTGATGGCACCATAAAGCACCATTTCTAGTCCGAGAGTCCACGCAACTGGTATAGCCTCGGGTTGACGCAGAATCCCCTCAATCATGGTCATATTAATGAGCCAATGGGTCCAATTGCTCGGATTTATCGCTGTTGTTACTTGAAATCCAGCTGCTATGACCATTGCCATGATTGCCAGACATGCCCAGTAGAGCGGAAAGAGACGGAAGAACCTACCGATCCAAAATTCCTTGATGTCTCCTTTCATTTCCAGGCTCTGAGGAACAATAAAGCCACTTACTAGAAAAAATGCTACGACGCCGAATCGTCCCGCACTCCAGAATGATATGGAGAATGCGGCGAAGGCCTCAAAGTTGTGCCATACGGAGTGCTGAAGCATGACCGCGAGTGCGGCGATTCCTCGCACAACATCCAAGAAGGCCCATCGCTCACTGGTAGGGTGAACGCTTGAATGTGGTCCTGTTCTTACGTGGCGAATGGATTGTATCAACGTGGAGTCCCACTTGTCATTATTGGGGCAAAAGACAAACTCTGGAAGGGTTCCACAGTACAAAGCCTCGAAGACCGGTAAAATCACGGTGAACTTTGGTAAAAGTTCGTACAATAATCGCAAAGGCGCGACTCAAAGTGAATCCAAACGCAACACGATCCGAATACCTGTTCTTCTCACTGCCCGAGAAGCTTCTTTTCTATTTTCTTGCTGCGTTGAGCCTTGGTTACATGGCAAAGCAGGTTTGGGAGCGAGTTGGGCTCTGGATGCAGGGGCGGCCTACTGGGCCAGTTCGAGCGGGTAGGCAGTACTGTATGCCAACGGTGGAGGGGCTAAAGAAATGGTGGGGCAAGGTTCTTCCTTTTGTTCTTTTGCAGAAGAAGGTGCGTTCGAGCCGACCTCGTTCTGGGGCTCCAATGCATCTGATGATGTTTTTCGGTTTTGCCGCGCTGGTAGTTGCGACTACGCTGCTTGCAATCAATACCTACTCGCCTTTTAAGTTTCACCAGGGCGCTTATTATTTGATTTATGAGGCGCTGTTTGATACGCTTGGACTCCTGTTGCTGATTGGATTGGGTTGGGCAATCATTCGACGATGGACTGAAAACAAGAAGCAACTCACTGCAAGTCGTGGGAGATTTGAACCTATTTCACAAGAGAAAGTTGATTTTTATGTCCTATGCCTTTTGCTTTTGATCACCGCCAACGGTTATCTTCTCGAGGCGGCACGGATTGCTGCTCAACCTCAGCCTTGGGATACTTGGTCGTGGGTTGGATATTTGTTGTCGCGACCATTAGGCACGTTTGGAGTAGTTGCTTACAAGATAGCTTGGTGGTTCCATGTGGTGCTTGTGCTCGGCTTTTTTTGTGTGCTTCCGAAGTTGCGAATTCGCCACATACTTTTGGCAATTTTTAGTTCTGCGGGGGCGCCAGATGTGCCGATGGGCAAACTGCGAACTATCCCAATGGAAGAGGTTGAGCAGACCGAACAAATCGGAGTTAAGTTCGCACGAGACTATTCGCGCTGGCATTTAATGTCGTTGGATGCATGTATGGAGTGCGGTCGCTGCACTGAAGTTTGCCCGGCTTGGAATGTTGGCAAGCTACTGAACCCAAAGCAGATTGTTCAGGATTTACGTGGTTCTATGCAGTCAGGGACTGAGGTTGTTGCATCGCTTAATGACGAAGCTTTATGGCAGTGCACCACTTGTAATGCATGTGTTGAGGCGTGCCCGGTTTTGATTCGGCATGTAGATATCATTGTTGATGCTCGGAGGAACATAGTTTCTGAGGGTGGGCTTAGTGGTTCTGCCGCTCTGATGCTTCGACAGACTGCTTCGACCGGTTCAGCTTGGGGCCAAAGTGGCAACCGTGAAGATTGGATGCGAGACTTGGATATTCCTTTGGCAAGGAACGGAGTTGAGTTTGAGTATTTGTTCTGGGTGGGGTGTGCGGGTGCGACTGACCCTGGATCTGTCAAGACCACTAAGGCAGTGGCTGAGTTACTTACCAAAGCTGGCGTTAAGTTTGCTTGTTTAGGGAACGAGGAAGCGTGTACTGGTGATCCTGCAAGACGGGTTGGCGAGGAATTTTTGTTCCAAGAGCAGGCCTCGCAGAATGTCTCCGTGTTTCAACGGTATGGGGTGAGAAAGATTGTGACGGCTTGTCCGCACTGCTTTAACTCCTTGAAAAATGAGTATGGCGATTTTGGTGCCGAGTCGATTGAGGTGTTTCACCACACTCAACTGCTACAAACTCTTGTTACCAAAGGCGCACTTTTGGCAGCTACGCCTGAGCGTGGCTCGGTGGTTATGCATGATCCTTGCTATTTGGGTCGTGTGAACGATGAGTCGGATGCACCACGAGCTTTGGTTGAGGGGATGGTTAATCCTGAATTTCATAGCCAGAAGACTCGTTGTTGTGGGGCAGGTGGCGGAAGAATGTGGATGGAGGAGCCGCCTCATGAACGCCCTTCAAATGCTCGAGTGGATCAGTTACTCGCTACCGGGGCTAAGACGATTGCGCTTGGATGTCCGTTCTGTAAGATCATGCTGGATGCAAGTGTGAAGCAGGTTGACGAGGGTATTAACTTGGTTGACCTCGCCGAATTGCTTCAAGATGCGAACAAGTAGTTCAAGAAATTATTTGGACTAAATGGTCCAAGGTTTGAGCTCACCATGTTCATTTGAAAGGTGGTCGACTCTTAAACTTCCAATTCGCAGTAAAGGGACTGGTACAGGGGGAATCGTTGTGCAAAGAACTCTTGCTCGTAGCGTGGCGAAGTCGATGTGTTCGATGGTGCCAAAGCCGAAGTCTTCACCGTTCAGTTTGGAGAATGCGCACAGGCATCCATCGTAGAGATCGGGAGTTGCAAATTGGACTCGATTAGTGTGGGTGAAGTCCATGGCACGTGACATGAGGCCTTCTTCGATTTCTTCGTCGGTGACCACAAAAAGGGTTTGTCCTGTGACTTCGACATGAGAGTTTCTCAGTCCGAGTTTTTGCTTTTGGTAGCCATCGAGGACGGTGCCACCGCCAAGGCGGACGCCTTCGATTTTTGTGGTTCGAAGGTCGATGGTGTGGGAATGACATCGTGATTTTAAGTCAATCCATCGTGCTTTTCGCTGGGCATTTTGCACAGAATTCGGCATGGACTTGTCTACTTCGATGATTTCTGGCTCGGTGGGGAAGAGAAAACTTTCGATTGGAAAGTCGTGTGATACCAGGATTTTGTCAAAAGAAAATGCATGAAGAATGAGTTGTAGAGTTTGCCTTAGGATGGGCACGGATTTGTAAGCAAACATGTGAATTACGGCGTCTGGCTTGGCAAGACCGAGTGCTTCATGCATGGTTGAAATGAGTACGTGGGGAGCTCGTTGTGGGTCTAATGAGCCATAAAATCTCTCGTAAATGGGACGTTCTTGGCGTATGACTGACAAAATGGCAGGTGACCCAAAGGCTGGGTCGGTTGGGTCCATTCGGACAAGATCGTATCCTGCCAAATTTTCTTTAATCCAGGATCGCCAAGACGTTCGTGGAGTGCCGAGAAGTAGTGTTCTGCCCACTAACCTCTAGTTTGACCTGTCATAATTCAAAATAGTATGGGATTTAAAGTCAGCATCATTGGTGGCGGCGGACGAGTCGGTTCAGACGCGGCATACGCCCTTCAACTCGGAGGCAAGGTTCGAGAAATCGCCCTCGTCGACGCAAACCCAGAAATGGCGGCAGGGGAAGCACTTGACCTTCGACACGGTGCCTCGCTTACCGGAAATATCAAGTTCACTTCGTCGAACGAGTACGGAATTGTGAACGGTTCGGACTGCGTGGTCATTACCGCCGGTCTTCGACGAAAGCCAGACGAAACTCGACTGGACCTTATCAACCGAAACGTCGGACTTTTTAAGGGGATTTTGGACTCACTCAAAGGAGTTACTTTGAATGAGGGTGCGACCATCGTGGTGGTATCGAACCCTGTGGATATTCTGACCCACATGGCAGCAAAGAGCGGAATTCTTCCTGAATCTCAGGTGCTTGGGCTTGGAACGGTTCTTGATACTGCTCGTTTCAGATCATTGCTTTCTGACGCACTCAATATTTCAGCTCCAGATGTCAAAGCCTTGGTACTTGGTGAGCATGGCGATACCATGGTTCCGATTCTTTCTTCGGCAACCGCCTCTGGCGTTCCGTTGACCAGTTATCCTGGTGTGACCGAGCAGTCAGTGAAGGATGTATTTGAATTCACTCGAAAGTCGGGTGCGGAAGTCATTCGACTTAAGGGTGGAGCAGGTCGCGCCGTAGGTGTTTCGATTAAAGAAGTTGTCGAAGCCATTGCTTTGGATAGTCATGCGATTCTGCCTGTGAGTTCGGTTCAGAACGGCAAACTAGGCATTTCGGACATTTCGCTTTCGCTTCCAACCGTAGTTGGACGGCATGGCGTGGTTGAAGTGGTTGACCCTGTGGTTTCTTCCGAAGAGAAGGAGTTGCTTCACAAGTCGGCAGCTTCGCTCAAAGAAATTTGGGCTCAGATTCAGTAAGCCTTCTGCAGAGACTAAAAAATCCTCCATTCGTTTGTGCGAGTGGAGGACTTTGTTTTAGATTGAGTTTGAAATTGGTTATCGTCGTGCGGCAACGAGAATTTTGAGCCACTTCTCGGTTAGTAAGTCAGTGTTCACACCATTGTGACCCCTTGAACTGTGGACAAAGTAACCGTTTCCAAGATAAATTCCGGTGTGGCCAATGGTGTTGCGTTTGTTCTCCCAGAAGTACAATCTGTCGCCTTTCCGGAGATTCTCTAGACGAGTAATGGGTTGTCCGACTTTGGCTTGTTCGGCAGCCGTTCGGGGGAGATTCATGCCGATATCACCATAGAGTTTTTTAACAAACCCTGAGCAGTCGATACCGTTGTTGATGTCGTTCCCGCCCCAGACATAAGGAGTGCCAATGTACTTAAGTCCTTTTTGTGCGGCCGCTGCCCGGCTTGATTCGCTGGACCGGCTTCGAGAGGCTGATGCGTTGGCAATATCGCTATCACTGACTTCTTTGAGGACGGCCACATTGTTAATTTTTGCGTAGCCGTACACGTTGTTGGACATTTTTACCTTGAGATAACGTTCTGAATAGGCTCCAACATAGAGATATTGGTATTGTTTCGCAGTGAAAAAGATTTTGGATTTGGAATTTGGTGCAGCGTAGATACGGGTAGTATCGATTGCCTGTCCGATGTACAGTTTGGGCTTGGTTCGCTGAGCCAAACCAGTGGCTGCGATTACAATGCTCAAACAAATTGCAACGAATTTCATTTCCTCTCCTTTAATTATTGGCTAATTTTGTACTTCTGAAGGGGCAATTTTTGTGACACTTCGCCACCTTGTTTTTACTTTGCCTTTCTTCTAAGCTTTGACTCTTCTATGCATTGACCAGCGTGAGTGCATTCATAATCAGCATTCCGTCTGTTCCACCTAGTAGTGCCTTAGTTGCCCTTTCTGGGTGTGGCATCAGACCGAGAACGTTGCCTTCTTTGTTGATGACTCCGGCAATGTTGTCCAGCGAGCCGTTTACGTTCGCTTCAACGATGGCGCTTCCTTGAGCGTTAACGTATCGGAAGGCTATTTGTTCATTGTCTTGGATGGATTTCAGCCCGTCTTCGTCAATGAAGTATCTACCTTCACCGTGTGCGATAGGAATTCTAATCACCCGATCTACGCCTTGGGTCCACATTGATCTTCTCGTACCGGCGGCGAGGAATACATCTTCGCAGATGAATTTTTGATTTTTGTTGCGCAGAAGTGCCCCTGGAAGGAGGCCAGATTCAGCGAGGATTTGGAAGCCGTTACAGGCTCCAATGACCGGTCTGCCTTCACTG
Source organism: Fimbriimonadales bacterium (assembly GCA_026392145.1). Lineage (GTDB taxonomy): Bacteria > Armatimonadota > Fimbriimonadia > Fimbriimonadales > Fimbriimonadaceae > Fimbriimonas. The sequence goes on from JAPLCS010000364.1 coordinate 6,767, forward strand.
GCGAAACGAATGGCTTCTTGCATGATTGCTGATCGAGAAGCGATGGCTCCGCACCGAAGGTAGTCGCCATAGGTAAAGCCTCCAGGGATGAAGACGGCATCGAATCCGTTGAGTGAAGATTCATCGTGCCAGACGTATTCTGCAGATACTCCTACATCTTCTCTCAATGATTTGAGGGCGTCTTGGTCACAGTTGGAGCCAGGAAATTGGAGAACGGCGACTTTCAACCGATGACCTCGTATTGAAAGTCTTCTATTACCGTATTGGCAAGCAGTTTCTTGCACATTTCTTGCACTCTTGCCTCGTCAACTGTTTCCATTTGGAGGTGGATGACTTTGCCGATTCGTGCATCTTGGACTTCATCGAATCCGAGGTGCTGAAGTGACCCTGCAACCGTGCGACCCGCAGAGTCAAGTAGGGAGGGTTTGAGGGTGACAAAGACTCTTACGGCAGGCATGCTTCTATTATGAACTAGAGGATATTCGCTCCGTTTGTTGCGATCACATCTTTGTACCAATACGCACTGTCTTTCGGAGTTCGTTTTTGAGTGGTGTAGTCAACGTGAACGAGGCCGAATCGGAATCGATATCCCTCTGCCCACTCAAAATTGTCCATGAATGACCATTGCATGTAGCCTGCGATGTCCACTCCGTCTCTTCCTGCTCGCTCAAATTCTTGGAGATATCTTTGCAAGAAGTCGATTCTTTGTGGGTCATGGACTTTACCGTCGAGGTGTACCCAATCGGAGAGTGCCATCCCGTTTTCGGTGATGACGACCGGTTTTTTATAGCGGTCGTGGAAGAACTTTGGACCCCAATAAAGGGCTTCTGGAGATACTGGCCAATGGAATAAAGTTCGCCCGAGACCAGTTTCGTCGCGTACAACTTCTGGCTTTCCGTTAGCACCGGCTCGTACTCTTGGAGCGTTATAGATGTTGGCACCGAAGAAGTCGATGGGTTGGCTGATAATTTCCATGTCTCCATCGGCTGGTTGTTGGTAGCAGGTTTCCCAGAATTCTTCGATTACTTTAGGATAGCGACCAAGGAAAACAGGGTCGGTCCACATTCCTGTACTCCAGGTGTTGAATGTGTCCATTTCGACGGTGGCAAATCGTGCGGCTTCAATGTCTTCCGTTGAATTGGTGTGAGGGATAGCGCAACCGCCTACGGGTGCCCAACCAACGAGAGGTTTGTTCGTGGCCTCGCTTCGGATCACTTGTACGGCTTTACCGTGGGAGAGGAGGGCTTGGTGAGATGCCCACAAGATTTCTTGTTGACCTAATTTGTCACCGGGGGCATGGATGCCTTGTTCCATGCCAAGCCCGATGAAGCATTGTGGTTCGTTGATAGTCATCCATGATGCGACTCGGTCACCTAGTTTTTTTACGAGGACTTCAGCGTAGTCTTGGAACCAGCTGGGCATATCCGAATTCAGCCATCCGCCTTTGAGATAAAGTTCCCAAGGAGTGTCCCAGTGGTACATGGTGACATGCGGTTGGATGCCGTTCACCAGGAGCTCATCAATGAGTTGACTGTAGAAATCTAGACCCTCTTGAGAAACGTTTCGCATTCCGCTCGGCATAACGCGTGGCCATGATATGGAAAGGCGGTAGTGGGGAATCCCAAGGTCTTTCATCAGAGCAATGTCTTCTCGGAATCGATTGAAATGATCGCACGCCACTTCGCCACTTGACGCATCTGCGATTTTTCCTGGTCGCTTGCAAAACATGTCCCATACGCTTTGCCCGCCACCTGTGGTGTAAGGAGAGCCCTCAATTTGATACGCTGCGGTTGCAACCCCCCACATGAACTTTTCTGGAAACGCCATAAGTTGTTAAGTATGGTCAGAATTCAGTTGAAAATGTATCGGTTGAAGTTGTGACACAAGTATTCTTTTGATTGAAAATGGCACGTCATTTACGTTGGGGCATTCTTGCCACAGGAAGCATAGCGAATCAGTTTGCGGAAGGATTGAAACTTGCACAGTTTGGAGAGTTGGTCGCTGTGGGGAGTCGGACGCTGAGCCGAGCCGAGGAGTTCTGTGCCAAGCACGGAGGAAAGGCTTATGGTTCCTATGAGGAGGTTTTAGCGGATCCCGAGGTAGATGCTGTCTATATTGCGACCCCTCACCACACTCATATGGATGATACAATTGCTGCTGCAAAAGCTGGAAAGGCAATTTTGTGTGAAAAGCCGTTTACGTTGAATGCTTATGAAGCTGAGCAGGCGTTGAAGGCCGTTGAGGCGAATGGAGTGTTTTTCATGGAGGCCTTTATGTACCGATGCACTCCACTTATGGCTCAAGTTCGCGAATGGGTGGCGAGTGGACGTATTGGCGAGGTGAAAATGGTCAATGCTGAATTTGCGTTTCAGGCAGGTGAGGATTGGACCAATTTTAGGAATGACGCTGCTCTGGGCGGTGGTGGATTAATGGATGTTGGTTGTTACTGCGTTTCGTTTGCTCGAGGTGCATTCGGAGAGGAACCGATTGCGGCGACTTACCTGTCTCAATCGAACTCAAAAGGTGTTGACTGGATTGGTTCTGGGCAACTTGAGTTTTCCGGAAAAAGAAGCGCAGTTTTTACCACTGGTGTTGGCATCGTGACAAATAATGGCGGTGCAATTTACGGAACGAAGGGTCGAATTAAATTTGACGACCCTTGGAAGCAAGGAAGCGGCAAGCTTCAGCTAATCGAGGGTTGGAATACTGTGGTGGAAGAAATTTCCGTCGGAATCAAAAACGCGGAGCTTTATGCTCATGAGGCGGATACCGTGGCGACTTATGTTGATGCTGGTGAGTGTCCATTTCAGTCAAAGGAAGACACGATGCAACAGATGAGAACGCTTGATAAGTTGAGAGCTTCAGCGGGAATACATTTTGCTGCGGAGCGGAGTGCTTCGGCTCCAGAGGTGAAAGCATGAAATACGGCCGCATTCCGCATTTGAATAAAGATATTTCCAAGATTGTTTGTGGCACTGACTGGTTGATGGGATGTACCCCTTCTGAGTCCTTTGCGGCGCTTGATGCTTTTGTTGAAGCTGGTGGAAATTGTTTTGATACGGCTCATTGCTATGGTCCGAATTCAAACATATTGGGTGCCTGGTTGAAGTTGAGACACAATGCATCTAAACTTGTTTTCTTGAACAAGGGCAATCACCCGTATGGGTCACCAAGATTTAGCGCTGAATTCACGCGGATTGATATTCTTGAGAATCACGACCGTCTGGGTATTGACCATACCGATTTGTACGTATTTCACCGAGACAACCCAAGTGTGCCTATTGAAGAGGTCGTGGATTGGATGAATGATCTCATTAAGGTTGGATACATTACTGCTTATGGCGGCTCAAACTGGTCGATTGAACGGCTTGCGGCAGGAAATGCTTATGCTGCCAAGACTGGAAAACAGGGATTCAGCGTGAATAATCCGAATTTGACTTTGGCTGAAAACGTGAAGCCCTTATGGGATGGGTGCTTGACGATCGATGAAGCGGGGCGGAAGTGGCACGAGGAGAGTCAACTGGCGTTGTTTAGCTGGTCATCTGCTGCACGGGGTTATTTTGCGGAGATTAATGATGAACACATGTTGGCATCTTACGATTCGGAAGTAAGCCGACAGCGACGTGAGCGAGCCAAGGAACTGGGCGCCAAGTATGGGTTGAGTGCGACTCAGATTGCGCTTGCCTGGGTGTTGAATCAGCCATTCCCGACTTTCGCGCTTTGTGGGTTACGTAAGAAAAGCGATGTTGAGGAGAACTGTAAGGTCACGGAGTTTACTTTGACTCGAGAAGAGGTTTTGTACCTCGAAAAAGGTTAGCTATTAAGTTGAACCGAATCAAAAGCCCTTCGTATTGAAGGGCTTTTTGTTGTTTTTGTTTGTTACTCTTTAAGGAGCTGTGGTCAGAAATTCGTCCCACTGGGTTGCTTGCGCAAATTTAAGTTTTTGGTAGTCGGAGAGAGTTGGAGCGATAATGCTGCCAGGTGAGAAGTCAATGGATACTCCATTTGAATTTGGTGACTTGGAGTTATGTCCTTCCCAGACCAAGGCATTAGCGTGGGCGGCTTTGAGGTTTGTAATGGCTGACAGCACTGACGGTTCGGTGGTGTTCACTTCTAGTTTTTTACAAACGTCGATAAGGTCAAGATAGATTCGAGTTGCTGTGACGCTGTAGCCTTGGGAAGTGTTTCGCGCTGTGGTGATGGCGGAGTTAATCGCCGGTTGGTTGTTTTTGAGAGCGGTTCCAAGGTTACTAATAGCAGTCGCGTAGGCTGAAAGTTGAGATGTATCAAGCACACTTTGGGTAATTTTTCGAGTTGCATAGCTTGGAACGCCTAGCATGCCATCAACAAAAGACTTGGTGAAATTTTTCGTTGTTTGGTCTGGGTTGTCCTTGAGTGTTCCGAACACGGTGTCGTATGGATAACCTTCTCCTGGGGGACTTTCCTCACTGCCAACTACGAATTTGGTGTTGTCTTTGACCTCATAAGCGACTTCGAACATTTGCATAAGTGAAGCATCCCAGGCAATGATGTCGAACTGTTCGGTACCGAGGGCTTGATTGAGATCCCAAATTTGGATACTGGTTCCCTTTTCATCGTCGTAGGAAACGGCGCGAGACGTGTCGAATCCTCGTGAGCGCTTCCAACCGTTGCCGTGGTTCCAAACTATGAGGCAATATCGATCGGCGGGGTAGTTTGCTTTGCCCCACTGGATGAACTCTCGGAGGGTTTGTGTTGAACCCATGTCAACGGTGGTTCCCATATCCTGGAGCAGTTCGGATGCGATGTTAGAAGTTGTGTCCTGCTTGGCTAAGTATCGTCTTGTTCCGTTGAATGTTCCACCTGCAAATGCGGCAGGAAATTGCTTCCATTGAACGACGAATCGCACTTCTGGATTAGATGCTACACGCTCCATTTGGTTCATGTTGAGTACGGAGAACGCTTGAAGGTCGTTGGCGCCATTCATGTAGACGAGCACGGTCCATTTCGATTTGGTGGCAACCGAAGATTGGACATTTACAACAGCTGAGCCCGACCGGGCGTTGGGATTGTAAACGGCTTGAACAGAACCCGTTCCTGGTGCAGTGGCAGCAAAAAAGCCATCCTGAGTCACAGTCCCAATGGCTCCGAGAGCATTCCATTGGAGACCTGTTGGTTCAATGAACGTTCCATTCCCGCTTGTGGTGCTGCCGTAGGCGAAGAAGTTTGCTCCTCGCCCCACTTTGACACTTGCCGAACCTGGGGCCACTGAGATGCTAGAGATAGATTTGGCGACTTCGGTTTGTACGCTTCCTCCGATGCCCCCACGAACTGCAAATGGATATTTGAACACTCCGGTTACGGTTCCAGAGGCACCGCTGAGGGAGAAGAGTTCAACCGAGAGTGTGTAGTCTCCGTCGGAGACCATGAAGTCATTTGATTCGGTTCCTTTTTCGGGGTTTTGAAGGACGACAGTTGAGACAGTGAGCCCTGACGAGTCTATGATGGAAATGCGTTGTGACTCACCTGTAATTTGCCCGGGAGCGTTCTTGTTTGCCCAGTCGGTGATGTATCGAATTCCCTTGATTCCGCTGGCGCCTCCGCCACCTCCGCACCCAAGAATGAGCGCAAAAAATGTGATGAATGCCAAGAATCGGAAAAATTTCATGGGAGCCTAACTATGTAAAATGAAGCTTGTTGTGGTTCCCTTGAGGTGTGCCGAACGGGTTCCACTTTGGAGTTTGACGCATTGAGACGAACAAGGGTTCGGTTTTGATGCACGGTTTCGTTGATTTTGTGAGAATCTCGGTGCTATACTATTCATTCGCGTCAGATTGGCTTGAGGCTATTTGATGCAGACCAAGTGAGAGAAACTGATATGCAAGTGATTGTAAAGACCGGCGGAAAGCAGTACACAGCCGGTGCCGGCGATGTTCTGATCGTCGAAAAATTGGAAGGAGAAGCAGGCACTAAGGTTGAATTGACCGAAGTTGTTGCTGTTTTGAATGGATCTAATACGGTGGTTGGTAGCCCATTTGTGAAGGGTGCTAAAGTCGTTGGAGAGATTGTTCGACAATCCAAGGCAAAGAAAATTAACGCTTTTAACTACAAACCCAAGAAGAACGAACGAAAGAGATGGGGACACCGACAACCACAAACTCACGTTAAAGTGACCGAGGTTATCGGAGGCTAAGGCCACCAAGGAAATACGTTATGGCACATAAGAAAGGACAAGGTTCCACCCGAAACGGAAGAGACAGTAATAGCCAGCGCCGTGGTATCAAGAAGTACGGCGGAGAAGTTGTTAAGCCAGGCGCAATCTTGGTTCGACAGTGTGGCACGAAGTTCCACCCAGGTCCAAACGTTGGAATGGGACGAGACTACACTCTTTATGCTTTGATTGACGGTCAAGTCAAGTTCGAAGGTCCCAAAGATAAGCGACGAATCGCTGTCTATGCGTACCAAACAGCAGAATAATCAATCTTCTCTCACTAATGAAAAGGGCTACTTCGGATGAGGTAGCCCTTTTTTTGTCTTGGAATGAAGCAAGGCAGATTGTTTAGAACTTGAAAAAGTCTGTGGCGTTCTGTGTTGTTTGTGATGCCATTTCTTCCTCGCTCATGTTGTGTAGATCTGCAAGAACTTTGTTGATGAGGTGAATGTAGGCGGGGCGATTGGTGCTGCCTCGATGTGGCACTGGAGGCATATAAGGACTGTCGGTTTCGAGCATAATTTTGTGCGGAGGGATGAGCGAGAATACTTGCCTGAGTTCATCCGCTTTTTTGTAGGTTATGGGGCCGTCGCAACCGAAGAAGGCGCCGAGTCGAAGAGCTCGTCTTGCTTCGTCTAGCGTTCCGGTGAAGCAGTGAAAGAGATAGGGCCTTGGTGGGAGTTGCTCAAGGATGTCCAAGAGGTCGCTGTATGCTTCGCGGGCATGGAAGACTACGGGCATATCCGAGTCGGCAGCAAGGCGGAGTTGGTCTCGAAGTGCTTTTTGCTGGATAGAACTGGGTGAGTAGTTCCAATGATAATCTAGACCAATTTCACCTACTGCGAGGACTTTGGGGTGCCGTAGGAATCGTATGAGCTTTGGCATGTCCATAGCATCGTAGTCCGCCGTATAGTTTGGATGCCATCCGCAGATTGCGTAAACATTTTCGTACTTATCTGCGAAGTCTGTTGCAACTTGCCAATCAGCAGGATTCACCCCCACCACTACTATTTTCTCAACGCCATTTGCCTTTGCTAGGTCAATTTCTTCCTGCGGATTCGGGAAGTGTTCTGAGTCATGGATATGGCAGTGGGTGTCAATTAGCAAGGTTTTAGTCTACTTTTGGGAGAGGTTTTTAGTGTTATCCGTTTAGTACTTCTTTTGATGTCTTGAAGTGCATTTTGGCAACTTGTTTGAGGGCATCAGGACCATGCATTTGGACAAATTTTTTTCCACTGGGAATTACATTGGTGGCACCTTTTGGCAAATCAATGCCAAATTGCTGAGAAAGCTCTCTGAGTCGCCATAGAAATTCTGCTCTCGCTAGGATTGAGGCCGCTGCCACGGCGATGTCGGACTCGGCACGTACTCGAGAGACAAATTGTGCCTGTCTGCCTTTCTCTTTGAGCCTTGATTTAACAACGTTCCCGCCGGTGGCAAATTGATCGCTGATGATAAGGTCTGCTGGGTGGAGATTGAGTACGTCTTCGATGACGGTGGCATGTCCCCAGGCGAGGAGGTGGTTGAGGTTGCCAATTTTAGCGTAGAGTTCGTTGTATTTCAATGGCATGAGTGGGAGAACTTTGTAAGGACAGACCTTCTTAATTTGAGTCGCCAGTTCGATTGCCTGTTTGTCGGTAAGCTTTTTGCTGTCCTTCACTCCCTCAAGTTCCGCGAGATGTTCGGGGCCAACGTAGCAGGCGGCGACCACTAACGGTCCGAAAAAATCGCCCTTACCACTTTCATCTACCCCTACTCTGCCTTGGTCCATTTTGGTTCGTTACGAATTGACATCTGATGACGGTTCTTCGTGAGAAGTGTAGTCTACTTGAACTTCCAGGGGCTCAATGGTGGGGCCGAGGGAGTGGGCACTCAGGTGATGGAATCACCTGAGTGTTGACTATTGGCATTGTCATCGGAAGGTTCTGGAATTTCTGAGGTGCGGAATTCTTTGTTGAGTAGTGGGGCGGATCCGGTGATGGCAAACCCAAGTCCCATGAGGATGTGCATCCACACGATGCCAAAGAATGCAAGTAGCTGACCGCCTAGCGCCATCCCTATAGGCTGGACTCCCATCCAGATGAGATTGCCAAGCGAGCCTACTCTTCCACGGTATTCATCGGGGACTTTGAGTTGTCGGTAGGTCATCATGGGGACATTGACCACACCAATAGCTATGCCGCAGATGGTGTTCCAAATGCAGTACATGGTGAAGATGGGAGATGCGCCCATGAGGCAGACCATTACACCTGCCACAGCCATACCAATACTGAACGCTATCCCTGCTTTTTTGATGTTCAGCATGGGGATGATGAAGGACATGATGAGCAGCCCAAAGATAAAGCAACTTTCAATGAATGCAATTGACCATGCTTTGCCAGAAAACCATTGATTGTTGGTGGCGAGGTAAACGACCATGAAAGGTGACATAAAGAAAGAAAGGCCAACGGTTGCAAGCAAAGAAAGCCCAATGACTTTATCGCGCTTGGCGTATTCAATGCCTTTGATTACATCTACCAGCATTCCTTCTTCGTGGGGTTCTTTCCTTTCTGGCACTACTGATGGAAGTAGTGAGAGATAGTAAACCGAGCCAAGGAACGTTATGGCGTTGATGAATACCATGATGATGAGAAAGTTTTTTGCACCATAGAAATCGGCGATGCTACTAAATGATGCGGTGAGCATATTGCCGACTAGCCACATGGTTTGATCGGTGCTTGCGTTGAGTGAGTTGCCGTCCATGAGTTTTTCGGCAGGTAGTACCCGTGGTATGGTCGCGTCTTTTGCGGGGAAAAAGAAGACTCGGCAAGCGGCAAGCAGTGGCCCGAATACGTAAAAGGGCCAGCGTGGAGGATTGCCAGGGGTGAGAAGCAAGTATGCGAGGAAGACAAAGAGGATGAGGGCACTTAACACATCTGCCCAGATCATTATTTTTTTTCGGTCAAAGCGGTCTGCAATTGCTCCTGCGATGGGACCCATGAATAGATAAGGAATTGATTCAGCCGACCATCGAGTCATCGTTAAATATTTTTTTAATGACAAAGAGCGGCCCAATGTAGTAGAAAGCGTCTCCAATTCGTGAAATTGCCTGGCCAAACCATAGGTTTTTGAAATCACGAGTACTTAGAAGGTTTTTGAAGTTGGAGAGCATGAGAAGTTCTGAATGCGTAGTTTGAGATTGTGCGGTGGAGATGATTTCTCAGCGGTTTTAGCTGAAGGCAACGCACATTGCAAACACACTACTGCCTCGCTTTTTGCTTCATTGATGAGGAAAAGGATACCCAAAGTAGGGGTACCCTGATGGACACAGTGGGTCGGGTAGTGGCTCTGATGGGAAACTGTCGGGGAGGAAAGTCCGGACTTCAAAGGGCATGGTGCCCAGTGCAAACTGGGGCGGGGCGACCCGACGGAAAGTGCAACAGAAACAAACCGCTTAACCCTGATCATACGGGGTAGCAAGGGTGAAATCGTGAGGTAAGAGCTCACGCGAGTCCGTTGTGAAACGGCTCGGGGTAAACCCCACCAGAAGCAAAACCAAATAGGAAGAGAGTGACCCTGCCCGGCGACTCTTCGGGTTGGTTGCGTTAGATAAATCACTACACAAATACAGAATCCGGCTTATAGACCCACTGCCTTAACGAAGTTGATGAATCGGTAGTCCTACTTTGAACCTAGTAATTAGGCCCATTGATGCTCATTGTCATTGGTGGAACCTTAAAGCTATTTGTTAGGAAAATTGGAAATCTTAGGAAAATTACTAGGACGCTTTAAGAAAGTCACTTCGTACAATCCTGCATATGATTCTTTCAGTGCTTTTGACTGTCGCAAGTGGCACCATATTGAATCCGATGTCGGGCTTGGTTGGAATGAATGAGGCGAAAAAGGTTGGGGAACCTTTAGCCTTGCCTCCTAAGCCAAGTTTGATCTCGGAGAAGGACTACGAGTCACTGGCAAAGTGTGCGCAGTATGCCGAAGATGGTAACCCTGCGATGGCACTCGGAGGATTTTATTCGCTCCTGCTGCGAGACGGCGTGAAATTTGTTTTTGATGACGACAGTTTGAATGCTGCACAGCGAGAGAGAGTTGAAAGTTCGATGGAGCGTTGGAACAAGTGGCTGAATGGTAATGTTTTCAGCTCAGATGATTTGGGTCAGCCTTCAAAAGTTACCATCAAACTTGTTCGGAGTCTTCCAACAGGGGTAAGACGCGATTCTGTGGGTACGATTTTTTTGAAGCGAACGATTGG
>JAPLCS010000315.1 GCA_026392145.1 Fimbriimonadales bacterium
TAATTCTTGCCGGGATTCCAACGGCAGTTTTCCCTTCGGTAAGTTTGCCTTTCAGAAAGGCACCGCCACCGAGAATGGACCACGCTCCGATGGTGGAACCTTGGTGAACGCTGGCACCAATTCCCACCATTGCTCCTTCGCCTACGTACACATTGCCGCCCAAGTGTGCACCTGGGGCAATTTGTGCGAAATCTTGTAGGGTGCAGTCGTGGTCCACGGAGGACATTGTATTGACAATGCAATGCCTCCCGATGATGGAATCTGGCTGAATGACCGATCCTGCGAAAATAACTGAACCCTCTGAGATCTGCACAGAGTTATCGAGCCAAGCTGATGGATGGATTAGGGTTGCCCATTCGATATGTGGAAATTGGGTGGCAATAGTTTGGCGAACTCTATTACTTCCGATAGCGATTACCGCTGGAGCATTGAATTCCGAGCACTGACTTATTGGACCGGTGACTGGAACACCGAGGAGTTCGGAGCCCCAGTTGGCTTGATTATCATCAAGGACTCGGATTGGGTTGAAGCCTGCGAGCCGAGCCACGCTAATTACTACTTTCGCGTGGCCACCGCCACCCAGAATAGTAAGGTCCCTGTTGCCATTTCTTGGAACGATACTCATCGGATAGTCGCTCCTTCTTGTTTGTTGGTAGTAGGAGTTCCGAGAAACTCGGGCATGGTGGCGTGTCCTTCGGCTGATGTACCGGAACGTTTGAAGACTTTAAGCACGGTGAGAGCAAGGATTTTGACATCAAGGAAGAAACTGAGATTGTCGACGTACAGACGTCATAATCGAATTTTTCCTCCCAGGTGATTGCGTTTCGACCGTTGATCTGTGCCCAGCCGGTTATGCCCGGACGGACCTCGTGACGTCGCGCCTGTGTCGAGTTGTATCTGTCCAAGTATTTGGCAAGAAGCGGTCTTGGACCAACTAGGCTCATTTCGCCTTTGATGACATTCCAGAGTTCGGGAAACTCGTCAAGACTGGTGGCTCGAAGTAGTTTGCCGAATGGAACTAATCTGAATTCATCGGGCAACAGTTCACCGTTGGCATCTCGATCGTTGCGCATCGAACGGAATTTGATCATTTTGAAGATTTTGCCGTGGATGCCGGGGCGTTCCTGTTGAAACAGCACAGGTGAGCCAATTTTGAATTTTGCAACGATTGCAACAAGAAGGAGCATGGGACTTATCAGAATCAGTCCTGGAATGACGAGGACAAGATCAAAAAATCGTTTTCCAAACTTTCTGTACACGTGCCCTCCTTGTTCTGATAGCAGGATACCAGAGGCATTTGTATGGCAATGCAATCGGTTGCGACAAGATAATAGTCAAACATTCTTGGAGATTGGGGCGTCTAAAATGCACATATGGCTTTTATTAATTCCCTGATGGCTGCTGTGGCGATGGCTGGACACTTGGTGCCTTTAAGTACAACTTCAGAATTCAATCTGGGTGTGCGGCGTCAGGGCGTGGGGATGTCGGAAGTGCCTAAGGCTCCCAGGCCAGATCAAGCACTCGCAAAAGTCAATGGAGTCGAGATTAAGGCTAGTGAAATTGAGGACTTGCTGTGGGAAGCTCGTGGCGCTGAGATTCTGACGGAGTTCATTTACTATCGAGTTGCAAAGCAGGAAGCGGACCGATTGAAAATAATCGTCACGGATTCGGAAGTAAACGAAGCGGTTGCAAAGGAACTGAAGTCGTTGAAGTTGAAAGCAAACTTTCCGGAGGGAACTTCGGATGAAGATGCTCTTGCTCAAGGCGGACAAAGCGCAGGAAGATTGCGCTTGGCAACAAGAACGAACTTGTTGCTCACTAAGATTGCATTTTCGGATTTTGATCCCAAACTCTATGTTAGGGTTTCCACCATTATTGTGAAGCCAAAGTCGAACAGCGCTACTGATCTGAGCACGGCCATTTCTGCCTGTCAGTCCGCCTACTCTCGGTTGCAGAAAGGTGAAAAGTGGGAAACCTTAGTGGACGAATTGGTGGAGGAGACACAAGGGAGACAGGCCAGGGGTTATTTGGGTTGGAGGCTGATTTCTGCGTTTCCAGAGGAGTCTCAGAAGGAGTTCTTAACAATCAAGGACGGTGGGGTGACCAAGCCCGTCCAGACTTCAAACGGTATTCAGATTTTTCGCATTGAGGGCCGTGGTTCAAGTCTGAAAACAGGGGATTTAGACCAAATGAAGTTAGAACTGGGTGAGATTCTCCGTAACAATGCGGTGAACAAAATCAGCAAGACCTTAAAAGTAGAACGACTTTATCCGGCGCCTAAAAAGGCTGGAACTCCTTAGCAATGTTAAGAAGTTTCGCCAATCCTTAACATTTTATTAACAATTCACTGGTAGCTTCTAACAATGAAGAAGCAGATCAATGCTTTCGTTCTCAGCGGTCTTATTTCCGCTCTCTTTCTTGTCGGCTGTGGCGATAAGTCTTCCGCTCCTTCCACTGCTGGTAATGAACCTGCATCTAATGCTCCTGCGGCCGCCGCAGCTTCTATTGCAATTGACGGTAGCACCACAGTGTTCCCAATTGTTTCGACAGTTGCTGAAGACTTCAAGGCTGAAAACGCTAGCATTTCACCCACTGTCAGCAAGGCTGGAACTGGTAGCGGATTCAAGAAATTCATTGATGGCGAACTTGACATCGTAACTGCTTCGAGACCTGTGAAGGACGACGAACTGAAGAAGCTCGAAGAAAAGAAGATTGAGTTCGTAGAAATTCCTGTCGCTTATGATGGTGTTTCGGTCATCGTCAACCCAGGCAACACTTGGGCGAAAAATGTCACGAAGGATGAGCTGAAAGCAGCTTGGGCAAAGGGAAGCAAGGTTGCAACTTGGAATGAAATTAACCCGGCGTTCCCCAAGGAGAAAATTACGTTCTACGGTCCAACTGACAACCACGGAACCTACGAATACTTCACCGAAGCAATTAACGGTAAGAAGAATGAAATCCGAGAGGCTTACCAGCCAAACCAAGAGTACACCGCTATTGTCACTGCTGTTGCAGGCGACAAGTCGGCAATGGCTTTTGTTGGCTATAACTACTACTTGGAGAACAAGGACAAGGTTTCTGCTTTGACTGTTGGCGGAGTGGCTCCGACTGACGAAACAATTGTTAACGGCACCTACACCCCGCTCTCAAGGCCGCTATTCATTTATGTTAAGAAGTCGTCAATGGCTAATGAAGCGGTAAAGAAGTTTGTTGACTTCGTTCTTGGAGAAAAGGGACAAGCTGCAGTTACCGAAAACAGCTTCGTGAAGCTTCCTGCTGATGTTCTTGAAGCGGTAAAAGCACACGTTGCTGCCGGTGAAGTTGGAACCAAGATGAAGGACTTCAAGCCAGGAATGAAGCTGACAGATAGATACGGTAAGAAGTAAACTCTCTTACATGCGTTGATAGCGCATGGTCTCATGTCAATCGCTCCTCCGAATACTCCCACCCAAGAGCTCGCTGTCCAAGCACAGCGGAGCCAGAAGCTAGGTCGGGTTCTTTCGGAAGGAGCGATTCGTTGGTTTTGTTTGGCGTGTGCCATCCTTTCTATCTTCACCACGTTTGGCATTATCTATGTACTTTTGAGCCAAGCGTTACCGTTTTTTCGGTCTGTTAGTCCGGTCACTTTCTTGACTGGAATGGACTGGAAACCTACCCCCGAGCCAGGTAGTTACGGGGTAATTCCTCTCGTGACCAGCACATTGATGATTACGGTTGGTGCGGGAATTTTTGCTTTGCCGATTGGTCTTTTGAGCGCAATATTTTTGAGTGAATACGCTAAACCTCGAACACGCACCATTTTGAAACCAGCTTTGGAGTTGTTGGCTGGTATTCCGACGGTTGTGTACGGCTACTTTGGTTTGTTTTTTGTCACACCGCTACTGAAAAAGTTTTTGCCTGATATTCAGGCATCGAACGCTTTGGCCGGGGCAGTAGTCGTTGGAATTATGATTTTGCCTTTGGTTTCTTCGCTCTGTGAAGATGCCATTTCTTCAGTGCCGAAGGCTTTGCGAGAAGGTGCTCAGGGGCTTGGGGCTACAAAGTCGGAAACCATCTTAAAGATTGTTGTTCCCTCTGCGTTTTCTGGTGTGGTGGCTTCATTTATCTTGGCTCTTTCACGTGCGCTCGGTGAGACGATGGCAGTGACGTTGGCCGCAGGTTCGAATCCGGTGTTTAACTTGGATCCTCAAAAGGGAATTTTGACGATGACCGCCTATATGGTCTCCACATCGAAAGGGGATATTTCGGTCGGAAGCATGAAGTACTACTCAATTTTTGCGGTTGGACTTCTTCTATTCGTTTTCACTATGGTGATGAACCTGATTGCCCAGAGACTTGTTCGTAAGTTTAGGCTGAGTTACCAATGATTCTCGACGCTTCTGCCAATAAGCATCTTATCAAACGAAAGCGGAAAGACGCGTTCTTCCGAGTCGTATGCTTTTTGGCCGCTACTATCGGCGTGATTTTGTTGTTGACGTTCCTCTCCAAGATTGTTGTGGACGGGATGCCTAAACTAAGTTGGAAGTTTATTGTGGGTGATATGTCCACTCGAGCTCGTTCAACTGGGATTTGGCAAGCGGTAGTGGGGAGCATCTATGTGATGGTGCTCACAGCGATTATTTCGGTACCCGTTGGAGTGGCCGCAGCTATTTACCTTGAGGAGTTCACCAGGCGCAAGAATCGATTTACTGATCTTATTCAGTTAAACATTGCTAACCTGTCGGGTGTACCTTCGATTGTGTACGGACTTTTGGGACGTGTGCTGTTTGTTTACTTCTTTGGGTTCAAACAGAGCGTGATTGCGGGGGCACTTACCATGAGTCTTTTGATTCTTCCCACGGTGATTATCATTACTCAGGAAGCATTGAGAGCGGTCCCTAAAACCTATCGTGATGGTTCGTTGGCGTTAGGGTCTACGCAGTGGCAAGCGATACGATTGCAGGTTTTGCCGAATGCGGCTTCGGGAATTA
>JAPLCS010000066.1 GCA_026392145.1 Fimbriimonadales bacterium
GAATCTTTTCTCACTCTTTGGTATTTTCATCACCTTATTAACGTAAAAGGTGATTCAATGTAGCTCACGAATGAACACAACATTAAAGGAAAGAAAACGTACACAAATACGTTCGTAAATGCATACATATTTATACTAGGTTTTTTTAGCCAAAAAACTAAAGTGTTTTGTGAACTTTTTTCAAAAAAAGTTTCCCTAGGCTGCCTTTTTGAGCTCAATTTCCTCAGAAAGTAGTCTCTGAATGGTCCGGATGTGAAACTTTGATCCAGGCGTAGGTTCCACTCCGTCCGCGTTCAGTTTGGTAACAATTCCACGAATACTCATGCCGGATCTACGTAATTGCCATACCAAATCTCTAATTTCAGGAGAAATAGCTACTGGTCGTCCGAGTTTTATCCCTTGCGCCTTTTTAACCGCTAACGCTTCTCGAGTTCTCAGAGAAATCAATTCCCTCTCAAGTTGGGCAAAAGTAGCCATCATCGTCAACTGAGCATTGCCGTACGGTGTCGTAGTGTCAATGCTGCAATCCATCAGAACAAGACTCCAACCCTGCATTCGAGCCGTGTCTCCAATTTCGCACACGTCTCGTACCGATCGACTCAACCGGTCCAATTTTGCGCACAGCAAAACTTCAGCATCCCCTTCGGCGAGTCTGGAGAGTACGATTTGAAGTCCTTTTCGGTTGATTCCTTTGCCCGAAACCCCCGCATCCTCAATGATTTCCAGTAGTTCCCATCCACGCCGAGCACATTCATGCTCGAGCTTCTGCCGCTGAGATTCCAAACTCAAGCCGCTTTCTACCTGGTCAGAGGTAGACACTCTCACGTATCCGATGACCCGAGTGGTATCTCCTTGCTGTCTCTTGGCAGGTCGATTTGCAAGTGACTTTTTCATGCCACTTCCCGTATACCTATACGAACGTATTTGTGTACGTTTTCTTTCCTTTAATGTTGTGTTCATTCGTGAGCTACATTGAATCACCTTTTACGTTAATAAGGTGATGAAAATACCAAAGAGTGAGAAAAGATTCGTATTGAATCGAACAATAAGACGTTAATAGTGCGTATGTAGGACTTTAGTTGCAGTTTCACGATTCCAGTACTTTTCTGACAACTAATCATTACAACTGGTCGTGACAACTGATGAAACGTCTTACTTAACCACTTGTTTATCCTCGTGCTGTTGGTCAGATATGCTAATTTTTGGTAATGATTTCTAGCTTTGGATTGTTTTTGGGTTCTCTTCCTCTGGCACATGTTGCTCAAGGACTTTCAGTTGATGTGCTTGCAAAAGATGCTGAAGCGGCGAATGTTTACAGTCAGCCGATTGGTAGCCGCATGGAATTCTTTGCGAGGAAGTTCCTTGGCACTCCTTATGTTGGTTTTACGCTAGACCAAAATCCGAAAGAGGAGAAGTGCACCGTGCTCGTTACTGGACTTGATTGCGTTACCTTTATGGAAACCGTGCTCAATCTTGCTCGCACCAAGCGTCCTACTGAGTCCTCATTGAACAAGTCGGTCGCCTTCACTCGGTATTGGAATGGGCGAGTGAACGGCTATCTGAGTCGGTTGCACTACACTTCGGACTGGATCTTTGATAACGACCGAAAGAAGACTGTCATTGATTTTTCGAAGTCATTGCCTGGGGCGGAAAGGTTTACGAAGCAAGTTGGTTATATGTCCGCAAATCCTGATAAGTATCCTGCCTTAAAAGAGAACATTAATTTGTTGCCTCGGTTAGAAAAGCAGGAAAAAGAGTCTAATCAACGAACGAAGTGGTTTGTGCCACTTGCGTCGATTCCAGAAGCGGAGAAGCAACTTCAAACCGGCGACATCATTGCCTTGTGCGGTGGTCCTAGGGGCATAGACTGTAGCCACGTGGGTCTGATTATTGTGGAAAATGGCGTGCCTCATTTTGTTCACGCCAGCAGCACCAAGAAGCAGGTTACTTTTGATAAGCGACTTAGTGAGTTCCTTTCGGGTTCAACTTCGACCATTGGGGTGATGGTTGCTCGCCCGGTTGAGAACTTAACTCCCTGAACTCTTTTGTGTCCATCTTGTAACATTGTTCATCTGTCACAGCTCTGGTGTGGCGGGTATTCTTTAGAGGCTGAGTGACCAGCCATTTGGTCACATTCTAACCGGGCCTGTAGCTCAGGGGTTAGAGCGGACGGCTCATAACCGTTTGGTCGGGGGTTCGATCCCCCCCGGGCCCACCACTTATTTTCTGGCTCGTTCTCTTACGTTGTGGCGAGTAGAAAGAAAACACCCTATTCTTTCCGAAAAGGGTGTCTTGTAAGGTGGCCTAGATTTTCCGAGGTTAACCGTTCCAGCGGACATCAAGTTGTTTGACGGCGAGAGTTTCGTCTAGTCGTCCTACAATTCGAGTCGAAGGAGCATCGTGAAGCAGGTCCGAATTCTCAACCGCTTCGTGGCAAATAGCAATCAATGCATCACAGAAGTCATCCAGTGTGTCTTTGGACTCTGTTTCTGTGGGCTCGATCATTAAGCACTCTGGCACGATGAGAGGGAAGTAGTTCGTTGGCGGGTGGTATCCGTAGTCAATCAGTCGTTTGCTGATGTCAAGGGCTCTCACACCGTGCTCCTTCTTGTACTTTTCGGCGGTGAGGATGCATTCATGCATACAAGGTCGATCATGTGCGGGAGGTAGTACCTCTTTGAGTCTTTCTCGCACGTAGTTTGCGTTCAGTACCGAGTATCTGGAGATGTCGGCGATTCGCTCCCTTCCGTACGCTCTCAGATAGGTGTACGCCCGAACTTCCATGAGGAATTGGCCGTAGAACGCGGCGACTTTACCGATGGTGTGCGGTCGATCGTAATCAGCAATGAGAGTGTCTCCGACTGATCGGATGACTGGTACGGGCAAGAATGGTTCGAGGTGCTTTTGCAACCCGATTGCTCCGCATCCTGGTCCGCCTCCACCGTGAGGTGTGCTGAACGTCTTGTGAAGGTTGAGGTGCATGCAGTCAAAGCCGTGGTCTCCCGGACGTGTGGTGCCGACCATTGCGTTCATGTTGGCGCCATCGCAGAAGACTTGTCCGCCCGCATCGTGAACCATTTTGCAAATCTTTTCGATGTTCGGTTCGAAGAGACCCAAGGTTGACGGATTGGTGAGCATGAGTGCGGCAACGGTGTCATCCAGTGCTGCCTCAAGGGCGGCAAGGTCAGTATTTCCATCTGCATCAGTTGGAATGGACTTGACTGAGTAGCCACAACGAGCTGCAGAGGCTGGGTTGGTACCGTGAGCTGAGTCGGGAACCAAGACTACTTTGCGCTTGTCGCCTTCGCCAATGGATGCATGGTATGCCTTGACGAGCATTAAGCAGGTCATTTCTCCGTGGGCACCCGCGAGTGGTTGGAGGGTGATGGCATCGAATCCAGTGATTTCGCAGAGCATGGACTGGACCCCGTGGAGAATTTCCAATGCGCCAGGAATTGTTTCGACTGGTTGGAGGGGGTGAAGCTGGGCGAAGCCTGCTAGACCCGCTGCCTTTTCGTTGATCTTGGGGTTGTACTTCATCGTACAAGAACCGAGCGGGTAGAAGCCCGTTTCGATTCCGTAGTTGATGTGGCTCAGGTTGGTAAAGTGACGGAGCAAGTCAAGTTCGCTTACTTCGGGCAGTTTGAGTTCTGAACGGGTTTCACCCACGACCGATGCGAGGTCAACTTCGGGTGTATCGCATGTTGGTACATTACATCCGATTCGACCTGCTTTTGACTTGGAGTAAATCAGGGAAGGTTCTGGTACGGTTTGAGTTCTTCGGTTCATGCGAGCACCTCCTTGAGGCTTTGAGCAAAGTGGTCAATTTGATCCTTGGAGCGGACTTCGGTTACAGCAACCAGGAGGTCATTGTCCATGCCTTGATAGTAACTGCCGAGTGGTAGTCCTGCGAGAATTCCCTTCTTAAGGAGGGCATCTCGAACTTCCGTGGCGTTCTTTGGCAGTGACAGAACGAATTCACCAAACACTTTGCCTGTGAATTTAAGTTTGCCACCAGCGGCTGTGAGCTGCTGGATTGCGTATTGAGTGTTACGAACTGAGCTGGTTGCCACCTTGGTAAGGCCGTTTTTACCGAGCGCCATCATATACACGGTGTTTGCCAGTGCCATGAGGGCTTC
The DNA here is from genome assembly GCA_026392145.1 of Fimbriimonadales bacterium. GTDB lineage: Bacteria > Armatimonadota > Fimbriimonadia > Fimbriimonadales > Fimbriimonadaceae > Fimbriimonas. The sequence continues at coordinate 4,140 of JAPLCS010000066.1, forward strand.
GTTGGTGCAGATGTTAGAAGTTGCTTTTTCGCGTCTAATATCTTGCTCACGAGTTCGCAAGGTCATGACGAATCCTGGTTTGTCTCCGTGTAGCTCTTTTGTCCGTCCGACAATCCGTCCGGGAATGTTTCGGATGAGTTCTTTTTTGCAAGCGAACAGGCCTACCATGGGGCCACCGAGACCCATGGCCACTCCGAGCGGCTGTCCCTCTCCTACGACGATGTCAGCACCGAAGTCTCCCGGTGGTTTGAGAAGTGAAGAAGCGACAGGGTCGGACACCACGATGAACATGGCTCCAGATTTGTCGGCATCTGCTTTGGCTCGTGCCAGATCTTCGATTCCGCCGAAGAAGTTTGGATATTGAACGATGACGCACGCCGATTCAACCGTGCTCATGTCTCCTGCGAGGCCATTTTGCGCCGGTACGGTGACGACCTCGATGCCCATTGACCAGCAGTAGGTGTCGAGAACTTGGCGGTAGTGCGGATGCACCGTTTCTGAAATTGTTACTCGATCTCGATTTTTAATTCCCGTTGCCATGATGGCGGCTTCTGCCATCGAAGTGGCTCCATCATACATGGAAGCATTGGCGATTTCCATGCCGTAGATTTCGGCAATCATGGATTGGAATTCGTAGATGGCCTGAAGATAGCCCTGAGATGCTTCTGGTTGGTATGGGGTGTAGGAAGTTAAAAACTCACCGCGAGAGATGACTGCTCCTACGGTAGCCGGCACGTATCGATCGTAGACACCTGCTCCCAGAAAGCAAGTAACTTTGGTCATGTCGATGTTTTTGGCGGCAATCTCTGTGAGATGCGCCATTAATTTGTGCTCGTCAAGCGCTGGCGGAAGGTTCAACGCCCCTGGCTTGACTCGAAGGTTTTCAGGAATCTCGCGGAAGAGTTCGTCAATAGAACTCGCCCCAATCAGCCCAAGCATGGCTTGGGTGTCTTCGGAAGTATGAGGAATATATGGCATGGATTTAGCCAACGTGCGCGCTGTACTCGGCTGCGCTCAACAGGTCTCCAGGAAGGTCACCATTCACTCGAATCTTAATCATGAATCCGGCACCGTATGGGTCTGAATTGACCAAGTCGCTCGATGAATCTAGGTTGCCATTCACTTCAATGACTTCTCCTGCGACTGGCGCATAGAGGTCGGATACTGCCTTGACGCTTTCGATGCTCCCGAAAGTTTCGCCGGCGGAAAGGGTTTTGCCGACGGATGGGAGGTCTACGTAAACAACATCACCAAGTTCTGATTGAGCTTGGTCGGTAATGCCGACGGTGGCGACATCGCCATCAAGTTGAATCCACTCGTGCGATTTCGTGTATTTGAGTCCTTCTGGGATCGCTGACATAGGCATAAGGATACCGACTGAGAATCGGTGATTTCAGATATAGTGGTCAACAATGGGGCAAAGTTTGCAAATTGGTTTCGTGACCTTGTTTCCGGATTGGATCCATCATTCTCTCTCTCAAAGTATCACCGGAAGGGCGATTGCTCACGGGCATATTTCGGTACAAATTGAGAATCCAAGAAACTATTGTTACGACCCACACAAGAAGGTTGACGATACGCCTTATGGTGGTCATCCGGGCATGCTTTTGAGAGCGGAACCAGTGGCGGTAGCGATAGACAAACTCACCGAGGCTTTTGGTGGCGAAAACGTTGCGGTGGTTTTTACCGAGCCTAGCGGTGTTCCATTCACTCAGACTGAAGCGAAGTCGTTGGCAGAGTTTGATTCGATTGTTTTTGTATGCGGGCACTACGAGGGCATTGATCACAGGGTAGAGGAGACGTACGCCACCCATGTCTACACGATTGGCGACTATGTTTTGACCAATGGAGA
>JAPLCS010000044.1 GCA_026392145.1 Fimbriimonadales bacterium
GTGTAAAAGGTGTTCTTGCCAAAAAGCGTCTCCGTGGACTGCAACCGAAACATTCCCGAGTAGGCATAGATATTGCCAGCATCAGGAACCCTGACACTACGCAACAAATCTGTGAGGGCAATTCGGCACTGGTAGTCTCCAAGGCGCCGTGGCGGAACGGTATTCGATTGGGAATGCCCCTGAGCTGCCAACAGTCCGGCCACAACGACCGCTGCTCCGACAACTATGGCTCGAATCCTTTTCCTTTGCACATCCTATTAGACCACGAATCGTCTAATCAGGTTCCCCGTTGGCATAAACAATTCCCTAACCATTGGGACTTTTGACCAACTTTCTAAAGGTCGTCAACTTCCTGCCCTGCTTCACCATTCCCTGAATGACTCCTAGGGTGGCGGAAAGATGCGCATCCACCTTCGCCAAAATTTGCGGTCTCACACAAATCGTCACCACCTGGTTCTCAGCAACATCATGATTCTGATTCAAGGTCGACTGACACCACATCGCAAATCCACCCCTTTCCCTACACGCCTGCTCCAGCCCCACAGGATTACACAAAAACTTTGGTACAGATTCTGAAAATTCCGCCGCTGGCCCCGAGTAAAACGCTGCTTCAAACTCTTTTCCCACAGGCCATGGCGACTCCGAAGCCAGTCCAATTGGCTGATGCCCAATCTGATTAAACAGCTTCAAGGCCATGTCCTGCCTGGCTTCCTGTCCGCTGAGATCAGAAGGATGCTTACACAGCCAATCTAACTCATGTCCCTCATTAAGAACCGCTTCGGGCACCGCAGGGAACGCAGAAAGCACCCGATTACTCACAAAAAAATGAAACTGAAGACCATGCACCCGAGCCAATTCCAGCAGCCGCAAAAACACCGCTGGTTCTCCATGACCAAACTCCTCGGCGTCCAAACTGTCCCAAGGAACATAATCGAGATCAACTCGTAGACAGAAACACGGTATGGGGGATTCAATCTCTGCCAAAATCATAGTATGGTCGAAATTTCCATTGCAAGTAAGACTTTGAGTTGAGAAAGTTCGCGATGGAGCAACTTGACCAGCTTCAAGACTACAACTGGAGCGGCATCTACCGCCTCGAAGGTGAGACCCTGATACTCGATGCATACGTCGGCGCAGCCACCGACCACACCCATATCCCTGTTGGTAGAGGCGTATGCGGCACAGCAGTTGCAGAGGACAAAAACCAAGTAATCACCGACGTTCGCGAACTCACGAACTACCTTGCTTGTTCCACTCAAACCCGGTCCGAAATTGTCGTACTTATTCGTAAAGGAGACACCATCCTCGGTCAAATAGACATTGATGGACACCGTGTTGCGGCGTTCGACAGCTCAGACGAACAACTTCTTGAAGACATGGCGGCCATCCTCGCTGATAGGTGGGAATAGTTTGGTGAAAACCCATGCAATTTGATGTCATTGTCGTTGGTGCCGGACATGCAGGCATCGAAGCCGCTCTTTCTGCATCCCGTATGGGGCTCAAAGTTGTGTGCATCACCATGCGAAAGGATCGAATCGGACACCTTCCCTGCAACTGCTCAGTCGGTGGCCCCGCAAAGGGTCACATGGCAAGAGAAGTTGATGCACTTGGCGGCCAAATGGGGGTCACAACCGACTACGCACTCACCCATATACGAAGAGTTGGAACCGGTCGGGGCCCAGCGGTTCAAACCCTTCGCGCCCATGTATGCAAAAACCTGTACCCACAGTTGATGCAAGAGGTCTTTCTCAATCAAAAGAATCTGACTGTGATTGAAGCACCAGTCGAAAAAGTCCTCAGCTCGGGAGATTCAGTCATCGGCGTAGAACTCGCCGACGGCACAAAAATACTTTCCCAAAGCCTAGTGCTCACCACGGGAACCTTTCTTAACGGACTGTGCCACGAAGGCAAAATCCAAACCGTTGCCGCACGCCATGGAGACCAAGCTTCCGTCGGACTCTCCGCCTCCATCGCTAACTTTGGTATCCGACTCAGAAGATTCAAAACGGGAACCACACCCCGTGTCGCCAAGTCGTCCATCGACTTCTCCAAGACATTAGAAATGGAATCTGAACCTGACTGCGGGACCATGAGCTTTCTGCACGATAAGCTACACCCCCAGCACGATCTTCTTCCCTGCTGGCAAACCCATACGAACCTCAATACCCACGAAATCATCCAAGCGAATCTCACCGAATCCGCCATGTACAGCGGGCAAATCAACGGTGTTGGGCCTCGATACTGTCCAAGTATTGAAGATAAAATTGTACGCTTTGCCGACAAAAACACTCACCCAGTGTTCCTCGAACAAGAAACGTGGACCGACGAAGAAATGTATGTCCAAGGCGTTTCCACCTCTCTCTCCGCCTGGGTGCAAGAAGCTCTCCTCAAAACCATTCCGGGAATGGAAAACGTCGTTATGCTCCGTCCCGGCTATGCCGTGGAATACGATATGGCAGACCCGCTCCAACTCACTCCCCACCTCATGAGCAAGCAACTCAAAGGTCTCTTCCTCGCCGGACAACTCAACGGAACCAGCGGCTACGAAGAAGCAGCGGGACAAGGCATCCTCGCCGGAATCAATGCCGCTAGATTTGCACAAAACGAATCCCCAATCGACTTCCCTCGCACCAACTCCTTCATCGGCGTCATGGTCGACGATCTCACCACCAAAGGAGTCGAAGACCCCTACCGAATGCTTACCGCACGGGCAGAACATCGCCTCCTGCTCAGACATGATAACGCCGATGAACGTCTCACCCCAATCTCCCGGCAAGTGGGTCTCTGCTCCGACGAAAGATGGCAAAGATTTGAAGAAAAGCAAGAGCAAATTGCCAAAGGAATCTATGACCTTTCAAATGCTTATGTGTCTCCCGCCCACGAGGCAGAATTGGCAGAGCTCAACCTCGCCCCCGCCAAGGACAAGATTTCCATTTACGATCTCATGCGTCGACCAGATGTTTCCCTTTCCGTCGCGCTGCAAGTTGCCGAGAAAACCAGCCAGCCCATTGACATGCCCACCAATCGAGAAGCCGTCGAACAGATAGAGCTCCGGGCAATCTACTCCGGCTACGTGGTGCAGCAAGAACGCATGGTCAAACAAGCTGCCAAAATGGAGTATGTCAAAATCCCATCCGATTGGGACTACGAAGCAGTCAACGGATTAAGCTATGAATCCAGAGAGAAACTTGGCCGTATCCGACCAGTCTCAATAGGGCAAGCATCCAGAATCCCAGGAGTCCGACCCACCGACATCGCTCTCCTCGTCGGCCACCTAAAAGGCAAAATGGGAGCCAACCTTTGAAGCTACTGAAAACGTTTGCGCTAACCTACGGTGTACTACTCACCTGCGGAATCATTTTCTATTTGGTCACCAAAAACAACCAGCAACTTTTTGGACTTAATCGACTCATCAATCCAGCTGAGTGGATACTCGCCGCCATCATCGTTGGAGTCATTTGCTTTGGCTTTGCCGTCTTGAACGCACTCATGGACATCGAACAGGCAAAACAACTACCAGCGGAGCAAGAGAATGTAGACGCACAAACTCCCTCGGAACCATCTCCCAAAACCCCCAAGAGAAAAAAGAAAGGCGCCAAGAATTAGCTTGTTTTGTTACGAACCTAAGACTTTAGTAAAATCGCCTGCTTGCAACAACTGAAGCGCCACCGCATGTGCCAACGTTAATCGCTGGAACCGCTCGGTCTCATCCTGACTCATCACCATGGTGTTATCAAAAAACTTGGTAATGGGCTCTTCCAAATTTAAGAGAAGCCGCTCAACCTCACCATCATTCCGGTCCGATACCGCGATTTCCAGTTCCTCCTGTTGATGAACCAAAACCTGATAAAGGTTCCTTCCATCATCAGAGTTCAATGCCTGCAAATCAATCGCAGCTAGTGGTGCCCTATCCGCAAACGCAAACCCCTTCTGTTGAGCACTCGCAACAATATTCAAAGGTCGGGTTGCCGTCTGCACAAACTTCTCTCGACCAGCCAAACGCTCCACCGCTCTGAACCTAAAATCACACAATCGCGGATCAGAAATCTCGCTTCTGGTAAGCGATGCCAGCGATGCTTCAAGAATATCCCTCGACTTATCCTTCTTCAACGAATGATAGCGACTTATAAAAATCGTCTTTAACGACTCAAGAGCAGCCTTTGCATCAATGTCAATATTCTGCTCCATATAGTGCCGAGTAGCAATATGAGCAATTCCCTCATATGCTGGTACAGCCGTACCCAATTCGGCCATTCTCTCAGCAGCGGCAATCAAAATATTAACACTACGTCGCAATCCAAACGGATCGCTCGAACCAGAGGGCTCCAAACCTATCCCCAAATAGCCAGCCAACTTATCAATCTGATCCGCAATCACCAAACAGCAAGTCAGCTGACCAGCCAACCCGCTCGGTGGCTGATAGCCGATGTTCTTGTCAAATTCGTACTGGTTGCCAATTGCAATGCTGGCTTCCTTCGGCATTCCCTCTCGCACGGCATATTCACCTCCAATGACACCTTGTAGAGAACTCAACTCGCTCACCAAGCCAGTCGCCAAATCAGCCTTCGAATACAACCCGGCAAGGCAAGCTAATTTCTTATCGACCCCAACCAGTTCAGCGACATGCTCCGTCAATGCCTCCAACCGGTCGGCACGTTGCCGAACCGTTCCAAGTTTGGCTTGGAATAGCACAAAATGCGTGCGCTCCAAGAAAATCTCCAGCGATACTTTTTGGTCCTGCTCAAAAAAGAATCGAGCGTCGTTGAACCGAGCACCCAGCACCCACTCACACCCCCGACGCACCGTCTCGTCCTCACCCGAATTGCGAACAAACAAGAACTCATTCGTCAACTTGCCTGCCGCATCTCGAACCGGAAACATTCGCTCGTGCTTCGCCATCGCCGTCACCAAAACCGGTTCCGGCAACTGCAAGAAATCAGGTTCAAACGAGCCACGAACCACCGACGGCCACTCGCACAAAAACGTATTTTCGTCAAGTAAGTTATGAAGAGTAAATTCATTGCCATTAAGGGTTGGCAATATTTCCTTCAAAATCATATCCTTACGAGTCGCTCCGTCAGGCTCCACAAACCTCAACCTCAACTCTCGAATTAACTGGTCCAGTGACTTCGCTTCAAAAGAATCAGGCGCATAAAACCGGTGTCCCACAGATATCAAAGCAGACGGCACGCCTTCAATTTCAAACTCAACCCGCTTCCCATCAAAAGCGCACAAAATCCATCTCAACGGTCGAGCAAACCGAGTGCGGGACGCCCCCCACCTCATCGACTTTTCAAAGTTCAATCCCAAAATCGCTTTCGGCACTATCGTTGCCAAAAGTTCAGCCGTGGGAACTCCAGCCTGAAACTTTGTCACCCAAACATACTGGTCATCTTTCCGCAAATCCGAAATCTCAACGCCCTGAGATTTACAAAATCCCTTCAAGGCATTCGTCGGCTCACCCTCCGGAGTAAACGCCGCCGCGAGAGAGGGCCCCCGCTGCTCCTTAGAGGAATCCGGCTGAGTCGCAGCCAACTCAGGAAAACTCACAATCAGCCGACGGGGAGTTCCGTAAACCACCGGGTCAGACTGCTTTACGCCAACCGCCTCAAGTTCTTTCGACAACGAGTCGGCAAGATCCCGATAGGCTTTTTCAACAAACGAGGCAGGGAGTTCCTCGCATCCGACTTCGAGCAAAAACTCTGGCATAGCGAGCTTCTAGATTACCTTCCAGAAGCAACGACTAAAACTGAACCTTGACCGCCTGCCGAGCCTCTGGCTCCTCCAAAACGAACAGTTCCTTCGCCTTAAATCCACCCATACCCGCCAAAACTGAAGAGGGAAACTGCTCTATTTTCGTATTCAACCGAGTAACCGAATCATTGTAATACTGCCGAGCAAACGAAACCTTGTTCTCCGTGCTCTTCAACTCCTCCTGCAAAGAAAGCATGTTGCTACTCGATTTCAAGTCAGGATAAGCCTCCGAAACCGCAAAGAATCCATTCAATGCCGAAGTAACCGCCGCATCAGCATTGGACTTTTCGCTCACCGTCCGAGCGCCCAAAGCAAGGTTCCGGGCCTGAATCACCTTCTCCAAGGTCTCAGATTCAAACTTCATGTACCCCTTAACCGTCTCAACAAGGTTCGGAATCAAATCATATCGTCGCTTCAACTGCACATCTATCTGGCTCAAAGCGTTGTCACAATCTCGGCGCATAGCTACCAATCCGTTGTACATGGATATCAATCCAAACACAACCAGCAGCGGAATGATCAGCAGAACAGCGTAAATTAACATTTCGGTAAAGGTAGGTACGTTTCAAAAGCAGGATAGGTTGCCATTTTCAATCCACCGTTCCCCACTTCCGAATGGACTGCTTTCAATGCACCAACCACTAGCAACAAAAAAGCAACACTCAAAGACAGTGTTGCTTTCGTTATCGAGGTGCCGCGCAGTTCCTTAGTTCGCCCCTCCTCGACTCCCGCCTCGAAGACGCGAAACGAGCAACACAACACCAATCACAACTAAACTAAAAAGTACGATTCCAGCAATCATAGTTACAAGAGAAGTACGACGAAGTAAAAAATGGGGTTGCAAAAAAAGTCAAAACCACAATTCAACGGTTCATCAACCACCAAACTGACTCGTTATGAAAAACCAGCATTCATGCGTGGGGTTTCTTAAAAAAGTGCTTCCTGACCCTCTCCTCCAGGTTCACTTTCATCTCGTTAACAGGCGATTAAGGTTCAAAAAGTTATCCACATTGTGAGGTTTGGTCCAAAAATTGCTGAACTTGGAAACGTTGAAAAGTTAAACTTTAGTTTAATTACTTTTTGTGAATCAGTTGCTATGAAAACCTTACGCTTTTTGGAAACTTGTCTCATTGTTGGAATCGCGAGTGCATCCATGGCACAAACCCCGGGTCGACTTATCTACACCCAACTTGGAGCGAGTTCCACGGCCTCTGAAGCACTCTCACCTAATGGCAACACGATTCAAATCTTGCAAGTTTCCAAGACCGGTAGCAATCAAACTCCTGTATCACTGCTTTTTTTACCAAATGACTCAAACGGAATAGTTCATTCTGGCAGTGCCGTTTCAGAGTGTTCTTTGACTCGCTCTAAGTCGGGTAGGTTTATATACATTCCGGGTTACAATGGTCCAACTGGGACAACCAATGATCGTGTTGCAGGAACTTCATCCTCCATTAACAGAATTGCTTGCCGACTTGATTTTGCTGGTGGTTACAACATCTCAACGAGGCTTACTGATGCACATAGTGCCG
>JAPLCS010000284.1 GCA_026392145.1 Fimbriimonadales bacterium
CGTCAGCCCAGACGGTGAAGAAGGCTACCCAGGTGAACTAACCAGCTATGTCACCTACACTCTGACGAATTCTAACGAACTCAAAATCGACTACAAAATCACCGCAAAGTCAAAAACCATCCAAAACCTCACTAACCACACCTACTTCAACCTCGGTGGACCAAAGTCAAAAGATTGCACCGACCATAAAATGCAAATCCTCGCCGACAGCATTACACCAGTTGATGAAAGTCTCATTCCAACTGGAGAGTTCATGAAAGTTCAGGGAACACCGTTCGACTTCAACAAACTCACCACCATCGGAACCAGAATCAATGACAGCCACGAGCAAATTAAATTCGGTGGCGGTTACGATCACAACTGGGTGCTGAGCGGACCAAGAAATACACTTCGAAACGTGGCAAATGTCCACGAACCAAAGAGCGGTAGATTCATGGAAGTTTGGACCACCGAGCCAGGTATCCAATTCTACTCAGGCAACTTCCTCGATGGAACACTCAAGGGTCACGGCGGCAAAACCTACGTCAAGCGATACGGATTCTGCCTTGAAACTCAACACTTCCCCGACTCCATCAATCAACCCAACTTCCCGTCAGTCGTTCTTGATGCAGGAAAGACCTACTTAACCACCACCATCTACAAGTTCAAAACAAAATAACAAGTAGTTTGCCACCCCAATAAACCGATACTTAAACCACAACCCAGTATTTTTGCTACCAGTAAATCCGACAACCTGGTGGAAGAAAGAATGAAGGGGAAAGTTTACGATGTTCACAATTATTGGGGTGGTAGTGGTTTTGGTAGCCGTTTTGGCGGGCTACCTAATGCACCATGGCCGGTTAGCCATCCTACTCCAATGGAACGAATTCGTCATCCTCGGCGGAGCAGGGTTCGGTTCATTCATGGCCGCTCACGGTATGACCGGAGTCAAAGGTGCAATTCAAGGAGTCCTCGGACTTCTAAAGCCAGATCCCTACACCAAAGGAGCGTTCGTCGATCTTCTCAAAATGATGTACGCCCTTTTCAATGTCGCTCGGAAAGAAGGACTCCTAGGCCTCGAAAAGCACATTGAAACCCCAGCAAACTCCGATATCCTCGGTAAATATCCAACGTTCATCAACAATCACCACGCCTGCGATTTTTTCTGTGACACACTCAAAGTCATCCTATCTGGTTCGGTAGGTCCACACGACCTCTCCGAAATGATGGAGCTTGACCTTGAAGTGGCTCACAAAACCGCTGAAATGCCAGCACAAGCTATCCAAACCGTATCTGACGCAATGCCTGGCTTCGGAATCGTCGCCGCAGTTCTCGGTATCATCGTCACCATGGGCAAAATTGGAGGCGAAGCCGCCGCCATTGGTATGTCCGTTGCTGGCGCGCTAGTAGGAACCTTCCTTGGAATTCTTGCGGCATATGGCATTTTAAGTCCCATCGCCAAAGCCATGGAACTGCGACTCGCATCCGAATCCATGTACATGAACTGCATCCGACACGCACTATTCAGTTTCGCTCGCGGTGAAGCTCCGATTACATGTGTCGAATTCGCACGACGAAACATTGAACCATCCGTGCGACCAGGTTTTAGTGAAATGGAAGCCGCCGTAAAAGACAAAGCAGCCTAACCAAACAATCATGTAAGCATAGAAAAGGGGTTCCACGGCAATCGTGGAACCCCTTTTCTATTTTCCGACATAAACAAAAATCTGATGCTTATTTGTAAACTTTGAGCGAGTAACCCTTTCGATACTGCTTGTCGTACGCCAAGTTATCTTTGCCGTCACGACCAACGATATCCATCTTCGACTTGTCAAACCGAACCATCTTTCCGCTGTATAGCGAAGCATTGGAAAGGTGGCAAACAATCGTAGTTTGAGCTACAGATTCGAGAGTAGCTCGTGGAGTTTCTCGACTCTTGACACAGTCAAGGAAGTTGCGCCAGTGATCTGAATCCTGTGGATCAGTCATCGTCTTTTCCAACTTCTTGCCGTTCGGATCAAGAATCTCCCAACCGCCTCTCCAGACTCTCAAAGTTCGACCGTCAACCGAAACAAATTCGGTTCCATTGCTTGGCTTACCTGGCACATCCCGAAGAACAGACCACGTCAAAGCAAATTCGTTCGCACCACTGAAGTGCATAATCGACTCCACCGAATCAGCAGCCGTTCGATCGTCATCGGTATAAGCCCAAAGACCACCCACCGTTGAAACTCGATCAGGCATCACCAAATCTTGGTCTTTGCTCATTCCAAGCAAAGCAATATCCATCATATGAACACCCCAGTCGGTAGTCTGTCCACC
>JAPLCS010000313.1 GCA_026392145.1 Fimbriimonadales bacterium
ACCAGTGGTTCCGCAGGTTACTAATGCCAAATACTAAAATTCAACAATTTGCCCAAATTCTCGCCGACTCAGGAGTAGATGCGTTTTTTGCGCAAACCCCCGTGACCATGGGTTACCTGTCAGGATTTTTTGAAGATGGACACGAGCGGTTCCTCACCTTTGCCGTGCACCGGTCAGGAAAATCCAGACTCATCTGCCCCGACCTCAGCCGAATCCAAGCCGAACGCCTCGGCATAGAAGACATCCGAAGTTGGCGCGATGGAGAGAACTACCTCGAACTCTTTGCCGAACTTGCCGATGACTGGGATCTAGATGCCGCTATCCTCGCCATGGATGACCACATGCCAAGCAAAATGCTCATCGAAATGCAAGATGTGCTCACCAGAGCACTTTTCAAACCAGGTGGAATGATAGTTGCCGCACAAATGGGACGAAAAGATCAAGCAGAACTACAGCTAATGCACGCCGCTGGAACAATTGCAGACACGACCTATGACTTTCTCCTCGGTGCAATAAAAGTAGGAATGTCCGAAGTCGAAGTACAGCACCTCATCGAAAACGAAATGCGGCGACAAGGTGGCGTCCCCGCCTTCTGTAGCGTGTGCTATGGTCCCAATGCCGCCGAATCTCACCACCTCAATGATCAAACCGTGCTCCAGCCTAATACCCTCGTGCTCGTGGATTTCGGCTGCGCTTACCAAGGCTATCACTGCGACATCACAAGAGTATTTGCTATCGGAAGTGCCACCGAGGCACAAAAGGACATCTATCGAGTAGTCTACGCCGCCCACGAAGCAGGACGTCAAACCGCCAAAGAAGGCGCCTTACCCTGCAATGTAGATGCCGCAACCCGCAAGGTCATCGCCGATGCTGGCTACGGTCCAAACTTTAATAACCGTACAGGGCACGGAATCGGCATGCTCGTCCATGAAGCTCCAAACATTTCCCCGGATAACTCGGTACCGCTCGAAGTCGGCAACTGCTTCAGCATCGAACCGGGCATCTATCTTGCCGGCAAGTTTGGTATCCGACTCGAAAACCTCTACGCATGCGAAAAAGATGGTTCAACGTGCTTCAATCAACCAATCGCCCCAGAATTGCTAGAACTACAAAACCGCTAGAACAGCGCTAGAAACTAAGTTAAGGCTCAAACAATTCCTTAAAGGAAGAGTCCGCCGTCAACTGTTAAGCATTGACCCGTAACATAAGCAGCATCCGCAGAAGCAAGGTAAAGCACTGCGGGTGCAATATCCTCAGGAGTACCAAGCCGACCAGCAGGCGCCTTCTCAATCACCCCAGCCTTAAACTCTTCAGGCAACGCTTCCGTCATATCGCTCTCAATAAAGCCAGGAGCAACGGCGTTGCAGGTAATTCCCCGCGACCCAACTTCCTTAGCTACCGACATCGTGAGTCCGACCAAACCAGCTTTCGCCGCTGCATAATTAGCCTGCCCCGCACCACCATGCAATCCGATTACACTGGTAATGTTCACAATCCGACCATAGCGAGCCTTCATCATCGGCTTCATGAGTGCCTGAGTGCAAAGGTACGCACCCTTCAAATTCACATCCAAAACTCGATCCCAATCCTCTTCCTTCATTCGTAGGATTAAAGTATCACGAGTAATTCCCGCATTGTTCACCAATACAGCAGGGGTTCCTAGTGTCGAAACAATCTCAGACATCGTCGATTCAACCGACTCCAAACTGCTGATATCACAAGCAAACCCTTTCGCCCCATTTCCAAGCGCTTGTGCAGTGGCTTCAGCCCCCGCAATCGTGGTAGCAATACATGCCACAGTAGCCCCTTCCTGGGCAAAAGCAGCGGCAATATGCTTGCCAATCCCACGGCTCGCTCCGGTCACGACGACGACTTGGTCCTTAAATCGCATACCCACTATGTTACCGGTACACAAAAACGGTCAGTAAAAAAAGTTCTCGGATTACACAAATCATCAGAGTTGGCACGAAATTTGCATTCCTTTTGTTCAGAGCAATTTCAAATTGACTTGCTAGGAATATCATGAAAAAAGCAATTCTTATCGTCACCGCATCAATTGGCTTGGGTGCAATGGCTAATGCCCAAGCAACCAGCATGCAATTCATCAGCATGGATCGAAGCGATGCCCTCACCGGCAGCATCACCGTCAGTGGCTCAACTAAGAGCGTGTACCTCGGTGCCATCAAGTTCAAGGAAGGCTCAAACTTCCTCACCACTTACTGCGTCGACCCACTCAACGCACTCAACGGGAGCAACAACCCCTATAACAAATCCATCCTCAATACAGGTGATGGAACAGGACTCGGGTTGGCAGGCAAAATCTTGGCGGCAAACTTCACTTCCGCAAAGACCGCAAACGAACAAGCTGCACTCCAGCTTGCTATCTGGTCAGCGCTCGAAGACAACGGAACCAGCTTCAACGCATCAGGTACCAATTTCAAAGCCAATAACTTCAACAATACCGTTCTCGGACTGGCATCAACTTACTACACCAAGGGTTTCACAACCACCCCAACTGCTCAAGTGAACTTCTACAAGGCAGGCGGAGCCGGTGGACAAAGTCAAATCCAAGTCGTTCCAGAGCCAGCAACTATGGCCATGCTCGGTCTCGGTGCCCTCGGCATGCTTCGACGACGTAAAGTCGCCAAGAAGTAATCAGTGCAGCGAAGTAATCAGTGCAGTATTACTGGGAGCCTAAACAACTCCCAGTTTTCATACTAAGCTCACAATTTCAGCAAGCTCAAGCTCGGGCGAAGTCAGACTTCGTCCGATTCTTTTTTGGTGCCGAAACATTTTCAGCAATCCAAACCCTTGCTGCTTCCTGGTTGTGAAAATAAAAGCCGTACTTATCCAAGCAACTAGCCGCATTCTGCTGATATTCCTTCGCAAACTCGGCATCACTCAGCAACAAGTCTCGAATCAGGTGCACCTGAAGCGCCTCCACATCATCCAAGAGACGCTGATTTCCATGCCGTGCCAAAATTCGGGCACACTCACCATAGTAACCAAGCGCTCGATACGACATCGCCTGAAGATGAAAGTAACCTGGATCAAAAGGATTCAGCCGAATCAGTTCCTTACAAATCTCCAAAACTTTCGAATACTTCTCAAGCTTCCAAAAAGACTTGGCTAGTAGCTCATAAGCTCCCAAATGGTCCCGATTCTCCGCCACAACTTCCTCAAGGAACCCAATCGCTTTCTCAGGATTTCCCCCTTTAATAAGGCTATCGGCACTTGTCATCAGTTCGGCATGACGGTGCCTTAATTGTTGGCTTGATGTGGACAACATGGTGACGTGACGATGGTTTGCAACTCCTTTGCTTTTCATTCTCTACTCCTTAGACAACCTGATAAGGATAGCAATAAGGAGTGCCAATGAGCCCTTGTAACAATTACTGGGTTTACGAAATTTGTGCAAAAATTGGCTCGAATGGCACGCTTTGTGCATTGCCACCCGAAGCTGCATTTTCCAATCCCTGACCCGCTGTCTGAGCATCAATCGCCGCCACCTTAGCTCGCAATTGAATCGGGATTCTTGTCACCCCATCCTGAGTTCGCAAATTCTCACCCAAATTGCTCAAAGTAACATCATCAGCCCATGCCGCCGCGGCCGCTCGGTCATAGCCGGGCATGTATACCAAAAAGATGCCATCAGGGTGCCGACAAATCAACGAACCCTTAGGAACCATCGGCCGAATCTTTAAGCCAAGAGAACGCATCGCGTATTTGATCGCAGGCTTACCAAATCGTGCTTCAAGCTCCTTCATCTGAGCAGGCATTAAGGTCACCAAAATGCCCTGTGTGCGACCAACCGCAACTGCAAACTGCTGAGGCGCCAACAATCCGTCAGACTCCTCACCACCAGAATGTTTGTCAAAAAGTCTCGTCAGTTCAGAGGCTGCCGCACGAAGCGTGTGAAGGATGTGACTATCCAAGCCAGCAATCCGATCGCTCGCCGCAACGATAAATCCCGTCCGACTTTCCTTCGGACCAATAGGAATGAGAGCACAACTTCGAATCCGAGTGCGAATAAGCACCTCGCTGTTCACCATGTCACCCACCCGAGCATCGAGCAAAACAATCTCCTCGCTTCCACTGCTCGTCCATCCCTCAAAGCCGACTCCCATCTCGAAATTCATTTCGTCCATGAGGTCAAGGTTTCTGCCCTCTCGAGCAATCTGGCTCGCGCCATCCGCTTCAACCTGATAAATCGAAAGGTGCTCAACCTGCAAATTTGACTGCAAATCCCGAGCCACCCTCTCAGCAATTTCTGAGTTTGATTTCGCTCCATCCGCGTTGGCCACCACTGCATAAAGGACCTCAGTCTCGACCAGCTTTCGCTCAAGCTGTTCCCGCTTTTGCTCCTCAACAATCATGTTGGCAATAATAGAAACACACGGCTGAATCGTTTCTGCCGCTTCAAAAACCGAATCCTTAGAGTGAGCCCCAAGCGTAATCACCGCCACTACTCGTCCCTCATGCTGCAAAACCACATTCGTAGTGGGCCGATCAGGCTCAAAAGTTCGACTGAGCTTGTCCGCCTGTTCCCGAATGGTCGCAACCGTCTGTCGAGCCACTATCGGCATCGACTCAGTCAACTGCATCTGATTAAGCTCACCCGCACCACCACGCACCACAAAGTGATCGCTCATGTTGGAAACCGTATAAATGACCGCCGACTGAGTCCCAGAAACTTCGCTAATTCGTTCGCAAAGCCTAAAGTAGAACGAGGAAGAGGCCCCATTTCGTGCGTCAGAAAGTTGTGCCGCCACCCGGTCTCGTCGACTTCGTCGATCAAGCTCACGATAAGCTTCTCGCAGCTGCCGATAGCTGTCCTTCATCTCGCCAAGTTGAGTTTCCATCAGAATCTGCTCGGCGGTCTGAACCAATGTTTTTGAAAATTCGTCATCTTCTCCCTCTTCCTTCACTGAAGGCTGAAGCGGCTTCATCATGCACCCAACCAGCAAAAAAGCCAGCGCAACTCCAAAAATAGTGGTGCTAGGTGCCGCCCACTGAGTGGTGCTCATCTTCGCAATCAAAATGCCACCCGCCGCAATCGGAGCCATAAGCAAAGGGTTCGCTTGGTGTCTCGAATTAGCAATCGTAAGGGGAATAAGGGCAAGTAATCCGTAAATTTCAAGCGCCGGAGCATTCTTAATGTTTGCCAAAATAACCGCAATAAGAATCGCATCTAGGCTCGCAATCAATCCGCTCACGGCAGGAACTCGGAGATTACGCTTGTCGAGTAGGTAGGCAAAAACAGCCAGTGAACATTCAAATCCCGCCACTTGGACGGCAGGAGTAAAAGCAGGAGTGCCAAGAGCACCAGCTATAAAAACTAACAAGCCTGACAAAATCAGACGAACAGATAGCTCTACCATTAAATTAGGTTTCGGTAGATTTGCGAGGTTATGAAGGGGCGATTTACAGAATTAGAAGCAGAATCAAAGCGCACTCTGCATTTCATCGACCCGCTGCCGTTGAGCCGACCCAGGCTCCGACACATCATGCATCTTATACAAAATCTTTCTAATCTCCGATTTGGTGTACTGTTCCCCAATCATTAACCCGACCGCCAAATCATAAGCCTCAAACGCCTCATCATAACGCTTCAACGCCTGAAAGGCATCCCCGGCATTCTCATAGTTCGTAATCTTCGCCAAAGGAGTAGACGCATCCGCCGCTCGCTCTAAAAACGACTCTGGGCTCGGACCCCGATACTGCGCTTCAGCCGGTCTCCCAGATGAATCCTGCCGAGGCTGAACCACCTGGTTGTCAGTGGCAATCGGCACCGAAGCTGGCGTCGCATTCCCAGAAGTTTCAGAGCGTGGAGCAGCCGCACGATAAGGAATAATGCGGTTCGCCGCGGCAGTACCAGAAATCGAATTGGTGATGTTGATAAACGCGATGATAATAATCGCCGCAAGAATCCCAACCAACGCCAATGCAAAGCAAACCTGCCGAATCGTCTCCTTGGCTTTGGCACTCAACAAAGGTGGTCCAGGCGGCGGCGGATAATACGCATTCGGCGGCGGAGTATAACCCTGAGGATAACTCGTTCCCGGCACATTCTGCCCCGCAGTGTAAGGATTGTAATTGGTATAGCTCACCGGCGGCGGCGTGGCTTGACCTTGTGTTTGAGGCGACCCGCCATACGGGTTATAACTCGTAGGCAAAACCCCACCATAAGCCGTCTGTGGCAGATAAGGGTTCGGAGTCCCATAAGGAGTGATCGGGTTATTCAACAAACTACTCGGCGGCTGACCATAAGGGTCCGCAGGGGCATACCCTCCACCAGCAAACCCACCGACCGGCGGAACCGAAGGCTGAGAATAAGTCTTCGCATCCTGAATTGCCATCCGCATCTCGTTCGCGTTGTGAAACCGCATGTGGGGCACCTTCTCCATCGCCCGCTGTACCACCGGCCACAAATAATCAGGCATCTGAGCTGGCTTGGAAGGCTGCGAATTCACCACCGCATGGGTAATCGCAATCACATTGTCGCCAGTAAATGGTTTCGTCCCCGAAATCATTTCGTACAGCATCACCCCCACGCTAAAAAGGTCCGTGCGCTGGTCAATATCCTTCCCAACAATCTGCTCGGGCGACATATAGCTCGGCGTCCCAAACACCTGACCATCCATCGTCAAATTGGGCTGAAAAGTAAGCCTCGCAATCCCAAAATCGGTAATTTTGACTCCATTCTGAGTCGTCAATTGTATGTTGTCCGGCTTAATATCCCGATGCACCACCCCCGCATCATGAGCATTCGCCAACCCACTCAACACATCACAAGCAATCTCAATCGCTCGATCCACCGAAAGAAACCCGTTGTTATCAATCTCCTTGCGAAGAGTAATCCCGTCCAGGAACTCCATCGCCATAAAATAGCGACCCTGGTCCTCGCTAAAGCTGTACACCGTCATGATATTGGGGTGATTCAAACTCCCAACCGCTTGGGCCTCACGACGGAATCGGCTCACCCGGTCTTCAGTTTGCTGAGCCGAATTACCCGCAGGCATCGAAAGCTCCTTCACCGCCACCCGACGATTCATCAGCGGATCGTAGGCCTCGTATACAATATCGTTCGACCGTGCAATTTCACGGATGATTTGATACTGTCCCAAGGTGGTCGGCTGCGAACTCATCTGATTAAAAACTCATCCGAATAACTTTATTGTAGGTTAAATCGACCAACTTTCACGGCTCGCAAATACGAATTACCACGAAAATCTAACGAACCAACAAGTCCGAACCAGTCAGCACCAACCCCAAAGGGAGGGCGAGCTCAGAAGTATTTCTTCAGCGTCGGTTCCAAAGCATCAGCCCATCGCTGATAACCTTCCTGATTCGGATGCAAGAAGTCAGGCATAATGTCCCGGCTTAATTTCCCAAATTCATCCAAAAACACATCGTTAATATTCACGTGCTGAACTTCCCGAATATCCTGCAACAACCGATTAGTGGCTTCCACCTTGCGTCTCAACACATTGTCCGGATTCGGATCGCGCGGAAAAATGTCCAGCATCACAATCTTTGCCTGTCGCTGATGCTGCCGTAGCCAAGTCACAATTGCCTGCACCCCAAGCGCCGTCTGCTCAGGAGTGTTGGCGGACTGATTATTGGTCCCAATCATCATCACCACCACCTTCGGCTTCACCCCGTCCATCTCGCCGTTCTGCAGCCGCCAAATCACATGCTGAGTGCGGTCACCGCTAAATCCAAGGTTCATCGGCTTCCGTGGACCGTAGTACTTGTCCCAAATTGGCCCACCAAACGAATGAGTAATCGAATCGCCAATGAACACCAAATTCGCATCGCCCTGCTTCGCGCGAGCAACTGAAGCCTCGTGCCGCTTCTTCCACCAATCGTCATTGCGTGGTACGGGAACAATAGTGTCAGATTGAGCCTGAAGCAAAAGAAGTGAGGCAAGCATGTGGCAATTATCACCAATAATCGCCCCCAATATCTACACTTTATTCACACATTCGACGGTAATTCAGCACGTTGAGCCCCAACTCGACCAACCGCCGCCGCCGTCACACGGTGACGAAACTCAAACAACTGGGCAATTTGTTTCGAAAACACAACCCGATCCATCACCTTTCCCAATTCACCAAACCGTGGCTCGTACTCAATCGTGTCCCTCAGCAAGCACCCCTCACCATCGGGCAAAAAATCATGCCGATGGCTCCACGACTTAAAAGGGCAAAAAATCGCCGTATCCGTAAACCCCTGCGGCGGAATCACCTCATGAATCCTAACCTTCCAAATCGTCGGAAGCCCGTACTGAAACGCCAAAATCGTCTGCACCACTCCCTCGCGCACCGCCATCTCTTTCGAGAGAAATTTCACCTTTTGTCCCGGCGGACACAACACCTGCAAAGCCTCCGCAGAAGAGTGAAAATCCCACAACTCCTGAACCGAACAAGACATCTTGGTTTCAAAAATCACGCGTGGCACGGCTATCCTACGAACTCACCCTAACAAAACGTTGCCGACCAACCCAGAAACCATCTCTCGCGAAATCAATCAAAGTGGACAAAGTCGGGGAAATGCTCAAACTCAGTCCCATCAAACGTCACCAAATCAAACCGAAAATCTCGGTCCTCATCCTCCCACTCTCGCCGAAACTGAGCCGCCGCCCGCTTCATCGCCTGCACCTTCTTGGCACCAAGAGTGGCAAATCCAGTACCGTCCCGCCGCAACCGCACCTCACAAAACACCAAGCACTCCCCATCGAGCGCAATCAAATCGATTTCTCCCCCTCGAATCGTGTAATTTCGAGTGATAATGGTATATCCCTGACGCTTCAAAAACTCAGCCGCGCCAGACTCACTTTCATACCCTCGCTCCCGCTTGGTCGCCACACCTCCAATAATACTTCCCCTACACCACGATCTCAAAACATCCAAATCAACCGCTTCA
>JAPLCS010000120.1 GCA_026392145.1 Fimbriimonadales bacterium
ATGGGGCGACATCCTGCTTTCCAGAATCGGCGAAGAATATTGAATTTGAGCCCGCAGTCGAGCACGACTAATCGTGGTCTGCCAGATGGGTCTGGCTCCTCGGCGGATTCTTTGCCTTCGGGACCCCATTTATAAGCGGTTTTTGTCTTGATGTTTTGGACAAAATCGGTCTCTTCGTACTTGTTTGATTTCGATAGGACTTCTTTACCTTGATCGAGGTCATCGCAAAGTACACCCATGGTGACACCTGCGCTACGAATGTGCTTGGTGATCATTCGAGTGTCCAGACCTTGTATCGCCCCGATGTTGCGGTCTTTGAGCAGTTGGTCAATGGTGCGTGTTGAACGCCAGTTGGAAGGGAATTCGCATGCTTCTCGAACAATCAGACCACTTACTTGGATTCGATCAGATTCGAAATCATCTTCGTTGATGCCGTAATTACCAATCATGGGATAGGTGAGCATCACGATTTGACCCGCATAGCTTGGGTCTGTGAGGATTTCTTGGTAGCCGGTCATACCGGTGTTGAATACGACCTCCCCTACGGAATGAATTGGTGCACCTAATGCTTTTCCAGCAAAATAGGAACCGTCGCTGAGGAGCAGATATCGCTTCAAGTCAGAACAGAATAATACCCCGTATCACAACTTAAATTGAGCTACTGGCGCAGGTTCTGTCTCGATTTCGTCGTCCGGACGGGGAAGTTTCTTGAGTACTTCAAGAGCATCGATAGGATTTTCGATGATTTCATCCTTGAGAATTCGACCGTCCCTAAATCTTATGATTCGTTTACAGTGGTGGGCAATCTCTTCTTCGTGGGTGACGATGATAACAGTTTTACCGTGTCGGTTGAGGTCTTGGAACACGGAGATGATTTCTTCTGAGGTGACCGAATCAAGATTGCCAGTCGGCTCGTCGCCGAGAATGAGTACAGGATTGTTTACAATTGCTCGGGCGATTGCTACCCGCTGTCGTTGACCGCCGCTAAGTTCGCTTGGTTTGTGGTCCATGCGTGAGCCAAGTCCTACTTTTTCGAGTGCTTTTTTGGACATCTCTGTTCGGTCTTTGACGCCAGCATACATGAGTGGCAGTTCGACGTTTTTCAGTGCAGAGGTACGAGGAAGGAGGTTGAAGTTTTGGAAAACAAACCCGATGTACTTGTTTCGGATGGTGGCAAGTTGGTTGTCGTTCATCTTGGCGATGGCCATCAAGCTGAATTTCGCCCGCAGTTTGTCGATCCAGGCAACCAATGAGGTTCATGAAGGTGGATTTACCGGAGCCTGAGGGACCCATGATGGCAACAAAGTCACCTTCGTAAATGTCGCAGTCAACGTTTCTGAGGGCGTGGACGGTTTGATCTCCCATCACATAGGATTTCGATAGTCCTCTCACGGAAACAACGGCTTTTGCCATTTTAGTTGTCCTCTCCCAGCATCGGAAGGCCGGTGACCAGTCGAAGACGTAGCTGTGAAATCAAAGCGTCATAGGTTGCTTCGATGAAGTTTGATTCGGCGGTGACGAGGCTGACTTGTGCGGTAAGCACTTCAAGTAAATCACTGGCTCCAGCTTTTCGTGATTCAGAGGCTGACTGGAAATTAAGCTTTGCGGCTTTGAC
The DNA here is from genome assembly GCA_026392145.1 of Fimbriimonadales bacterium. GTDB lineage: Bacteria > Armatimonadota > Fimbriimonadia > Fimbriimonadales > Fimbriimonadaceae > Fimbriimonas. The sequence continues at coordinate 1,616 of JAPLCS010000120.1, forward strand.
AGCAAGCGCTGCGGCTTCCATTCTCTTTTGGTTTTGGCTAAAGGCGAGAAATGCGGATTCAATTTCGCTCTTTGCGTCCTTTTCGGCCTGGTTGATAGTGGCTTGGACGGATTGAAGCGATGCCCGTTGTTCGTTGACGATGGATCGTGATCTCCCCCCATCGAAGAGAGGAAAGCTTACTTGGAAACTCACGTTTTGGTCTGAACCAGTGTTGGGAGTAAGGAGACGATTGTAGCTGAGGTCTAACGCATAGCTTAGTCCGGCGGAGATAGTTGCGCTTCTTAAACTTCTAGATTGTGCGTCGGCTTGGTACCTGCGAGCGACAAGGTCGGGACGAGTCTTCATGCCGAGGTTGATTGCCTCGGCAAGTAGCTTGGGAAGGTCTTCGGACATCTTGTAAGTCACCGAGCTAAGTTCGAGGCTTGAATCGTAGCTCGCCCCAATGATTGCCTTGAGGTTTGCAGCGTTGGTATTAGAACGGTTCTTTGCGGTGATTGAATTGACGGTCGCATTGAGTGCGTCGGCTTCAGCTTGTAGGATTTCTCGCCGAGCGGCGTCACCAACCTCGACTCGTGCTTTGGTTTGCTCAAGAACGGTTTGAGAACGGTTGAGCTGAGAGTTTGCCACGGTTTCGAGGGCCTGAGCTCGTAACGTTTCAAAGTAGTTCTGCTGCACATTGAAGAGAACTTGGCGAATGGTTTGGCGAGTTGATGCCTCTTGAGAGGATTCGTTGGCTCGTTGTCCTTGAAGTTGAGCGAGTCGTTGACCAGCATCTAATGCACGCCACGAGAGTTGAGCGTTAGTTTGAGTTTGATTGAAGCTAAGGGTTTGATTTCCGAACTGTGGGTTTGGGATGTTTCGGATGGAGTCGACATAAGAGCCCACCGGAGTGACGGTGGGGAGGAAAGCGGCTCGCGCTTGAGTGACCCGTTCTTTGGCAGCTCGCAAATCTAAGGTCGCCGCCTTGAGTGTGCCGTTATTCGCTTTTGCGAGCTTGATGGCCTCGTCAAGAGTGAGAGTTCCTGCCTGGGCAACGATGGAAATCGCCATGATAGACAGGGAAACGGCAAACTTAAATTTCATCATCTTGAGACTGTTACGCAAAAAACGGGTCGGAAGGTTCACGAAAAGCAAAGAACAATTTTGAAAATTAGTCTTCTACTTCTCCGCCAGGATTGTCCCATGATGCGGTGCTTACGGGCATGAGTACTTCGACTGACATGTCTTGGTCAACATGGATTTGGCAAGAGAGTCGGAATTGACCGAGCACTCCGTCTTCTTCGAGGCAATCTTTTTCAAGTTGACCCATTACTGGTTCATCGGAAAGAAACTTGACTCTACACGTGGTGCATCGAGCTTGTCCACCACAGCGGTGACTCACATCAACGCCATTGTTTTCAAGTGCTTTCACGAGCTTGGTGCCAGATTCAACTTCGTAGGACCCGAAGCCCTCTGCGGTTACTTTGTGTTGTGCCATAAGTTGTAAGTAGGCTACCGCAAAAGGCTGGGAAGACTCCGGATTATTGTTGCTCAGATTGTTACTGATTAGTTCCCGGGCATGATGATGAGTGAGTTGAGGAACAGCTTGGACAAGCCTGGCCACATAGCTCGTTCGTTTGGATCGAATGAGAACCAGATGATGTGACCTTTGCCGAGGGGTTCGTCGTGCATCCAGACGGAGCCCCGTAGTGACTTCTCGGATTCTTCGCCCCAACTCCAGCCGGTTAGAAGTGCTTTGGATTTGTCTTCACCGCTGAACTTGACCACCGCACCGCCCTCTTTTTTGACTTTGAAGAAGTTATCTCCTTCGACAGGAACTGCGATTGTGTCGGTTTCGTACCCACTGGCAAGAAGGGAACGTTTTTCGAGTTGGGCTCGGAAGATTGTTCCTGGAATCGATCGAGTTCCATTATTCGATTCAAAGGTGGCTACTCCTGATGGGTTTTCGCCGAGGAGAACCAGCACTCCACCTTCTTTGACCCAATCTCGCACTTTGGTGTTGTTGGTGAGGCCGCTGCCAGAAGGGCATATCAGTGAGGTGTAATCTCCGAGTTTGATATTGTTCACCGAACTGCCATTGAGGCTGATGAATGGAACGTGATATTCGTTGTCCATGAGGTACCAGGTGGGTCCAAAACCAGTTCCGTTCGCACCGTTTCCAAAAATGATGCCGATATTGGGTTTGGAGAGCCCTGAAAGTCGGTTGCCTGGTCCTTCTCTGCCTGAATCTGGGTAAGAGGTGGGAAGCGCTTCGAGGTTGAATGACCTTGCTTTTTGTACCTTGGCGATCTTTTCTTTCAGATCATCACCATTTCTGGCATTGAAAATGACGAATGAGCCTTTCTTGTAGGTTGTGCCTCCGATTGCCATGTTCGAATTCATGATTGAGACTCGGACGCCGTCGGCAAGGAGGTCGTGAACCGCGAGGACATCGTTCTGATCTTCGTAACGGATTACAAAGCCGAGAGAAGTGTCGGGAATAGTGGCTGGCTTGGTAGGTACTTGTTGAAACGTATTCAGCGTGGGAGTTTCTTCACACCAGTAGGCTTGCAAGTTGTGGGCGTATGGAAGCGACCAACCGGTGAGGTCATAGAATTCCGTGGATTCTTGGCCCGGATAGGTTTCACCTTCTGGTGCGGTCTTCTTTTTGTTTTGCTGTGAGTCGATGAATTCTTTCTCGAAGTCGGAATTGATTTCGAATAAGGTTTTGGCGATGGGACCGAACTCTTGTGCCATGTCAACCACAAGCGCATAGTCTTTGAATTCGACCTCTTCGAACTTGTCGGACCAGAAGTCGTGCGCCTTTTGTTTGAAGTTTGAGGCAAAGAATGATTTGATTCCCGTTTTTTCGAGTTGTGC